>NZ_JANQDB010000002.1:0-160505 GCF_024723675.1 Campylobacter sp. 1569 | reverse complement strand
TTATTACTTAAAAGCTACAAAAGTCTCAAAATTTACCCATTTAAAGACACTTTCTACTTTAGAAAATCCTGCCTTTTTAAGCATAGTTATGTTTTCATTTTGAGTATAAGGTATGAGGACATTTTCCAAAGCTTCTCTTTTGCTTGAAATTTCTAACTTGCTATAACCTTGCTCTAGTTTATATTGCTCATAAATTTGTATCATTTTTTTAGCTATTTTGACATCTTCATAAAGAATTTTTTCACTAAGCACAAATATACCATTTTCATTTAGGTTTTGATAGATTTTATCAACTAATTCTTGTCTTTTAGGTGGGCGGATAAACTGTAAAGTATAAGTAGCTATAAAAACATCATTTTTAAAAAACTCAAAATCATCTAAATTTTTTTGATAAAATTCCACTCTAGCTCCAAAAGCTTGGCATTTACTTTTAGCAATCTCTAGCATAGCATTAGCCTCATCAACCCCACTTAAAAGAAAATCTTTTCTTTTTTCATAAAATGCAAGCAACAAACTAGCCGTAGAACAACCAAGATCGCAAATTCTCGCATTTTGCGGTGCAAAATGATCTATGAGTTCAACTATGAGTTTTAAATTTTGCGTATAAAAAGGCACGGACCTTGACACCATATCATCAAAAACACTTGCTACGCTTTTATCAAATTCAAATTGTTTCTCTAAAGGTTTTTTAAAAATTTCATCTTTCATTTAATTTTCCTAAAATTTCTTTTGCTTTGTTAATATCTTTACTAATTTGTGCTTTTAATAAGGCTAAATCGTTAAATTTCTCATTAGCTCTTATATAGTCAATAAAACTTAACTCCACTAACTTTGCTTTTGTGTTTGTGAAATTTTCATCTAAAATATGCGTTTCTAGAGCAAAATTTTCATCAGTAGATCTTATGCCTATAAAACTTACACTATGATAACTTTTATTTTCAATCTTTACCAAAGTCGCATATACACCATCTTTAGGTAAAATAAAGTCTTTTGCATATAAATTTAAAGTTGCAAAAAGCTCTTTAGCACCTATGCCTTGCCCTTTGATGATATTTGCTTGTATAGTATAAAATCTACCTAGAAAATTTTTAGCTTCTTTGACTTTTGCTTCTTTAAGTAAGGTTTTAATCATACTTGTATGAACACTTTTATTTTGAATTTTAAACTCATCTACGATAATAGTGTTTATACCACAAAGACTTTGTATGTCTTTGGCACTGCATTTTCTTTCTTTGCCAAATTTAAAATCATAACCTACGATGATCTTTTCTAGTTTGGGAAATTCTTGCTTTAAAAGCTTTAAAAAATCCTCGCCTTTATAGTCCTTGATTTTATCAAAATCACAAAAAATCAAAGGAAAATCAACTAAAGTTGCTCTAAAATCCTTAGGTGTTAGGGTTTCTTTTTTCTCTTTAGTGATGATAAATAAAGCGCCATTTTCATCTAAATGCTTAAAAAGCTCAAAATGCCCCAAATGCATACCATCAAAACGCCCTATGGCTAAATTTGTGATTTTAGTTTTTTCTATAGGCGTAGAAAAACTCAACATTACCTTCTTTTCCTTTTAAGTGCGACTCTTGACTTACTTGCAAGATCCAACCAAGCTTTGCGCAGGCTTTTTCAAAGCCCTCTTTGGCAGTTTTAATAGCTTTTATATCTTTTACCACTCCGTTTTTATCACGCTTAGCATTTTTACCTACTTCAAATTGAGGTTTAAAAAGCAAGATGATAAGATCTTTAGCAAATTTATCTATATGAAAAATCAAATGTGTTAAAGATATAAAACTCACATCACAAGTGATAACATCATATAAAATTTCACTTTTAAACTCACGCAAATCGGTGTTTTCACAAATTTGAATATTTTCTAAATTTCTTAAGCTTTCATGAAGTTGGTTAGAACCTACATCTAAAGCAGTGATATATTTAGCATTATTTTGGTGTAAAATTTGCACAAAACCCCCAGTCGATGAGCCTATATCTAAACAAATTTTATCTTTTATAGTAAATGCATGCTCTTGTAAAAAATGCTTAAGCTTAAAAGCAGCTCTACTTACAAAAAGCTCTTCTAAAAGCGTGAGTTTTAAACTCTCATCTTCTAAAGGATTTAAAGATGTGATTTTAAAAGAGGTTTTTTTAAACTCACCATTGAGTAAAATTTGCTTGTTTTCTATAAGCTCACAAGCTTTATTGCGAGAAATATTTAACTTTGTGCTTACAAAGACATCATACCTCATCATCACCGCCTAAAAGAGCGTTAAACTCAGCTTCATTGATGCACTTAACTCCTAAACTTTGAGCCTTTTCAAGCTTTGAGCCTGCTTCACTTCCATATAATACAAAGTCAGTTTTCTTAGACACACTTGAACTTACCTTTGCTCCAAAGTTTTCGATTAGTTCTTTAAAATGATCGCGTGATTTGCTTAAAGTGCCTGTGATAACAAAGGTTTTATTAGAAATATTATCATTTATAATAAGCTCTTTTTTCTCATCCTCTAAATGCAAAATTTCATAAAAATGCTTAATGCGATTTGCATTGACATGGGTAAATTCTTCTAAGCTTTTAGCCATTTGTGCGCCAAAACCTTCTAAATTTGCATAAGCTTCATAGCTTTGCATAAACCATTCAAAGCCAAAAGATTGAGCTAGTTTTTTAGCTGCTACTTCGCCAATATGCTCTATACCTAAAGCAGTGATAAACCTTGATAAGGGGCATTTTTTTGCATTTTCAATAGCACTTAGAAGATTGTTAATTTTTTTCTCTTTAAAGCCTTCCAAGCCTTCAAAATCGCTGTATTTTAAGAAAAATATACTTTCTATGTTAGTGATTTTTCCTTCTTTAAATAAAAGCTCGACGATATTTTCTCCAAGGCCGTCTATATTTAAACACTTTTTAGATACAAAATGTATAATGGAATTTACAAGTCTTGCTTTGCAGTCTAAGTTTTGGCATTTTAAAAAAGCACCTTCATCTAAAAGTTCACTTAAACACTCAGGACAAAGAGTTGGCTTAGTGATTTTACTTTCTAAACCATCACGCCTTTGGGTAAAAACTTTAGTGATTTTTGGTATAACATCGCCACTTCTTATCACACTTACGCTATCGCCTATCATCACTCCAAGTCTAGCTATCTCATCAAAATTATGCAAGGTTGCAGACTTTACTACAACCCCATCTAAATTTACAGGCTCTAAAACCGCCACAGGAGTGATCACCCCGCTTCTTCCTACCTGCAAATTCACTCCAAGTAAGGTTGTAGTTTTTTCCAATGCAGGAAATTTAAACGCGGCCATAAATTTTGGAAATTTCACCGTATAACCCAAAAGCTTACAATGAGCTAAATCATCTACCCTTACAACCATACCATCCATCATCATAGGCTTTTGATCTCTTTTTTCTAAAAGCTCGTAGTATTTTTCCAAAACCCCATCTAAAGTTTTCACACAAAAAACAAAATCATCTTTTAAAAAACCAAGACTTCTTACAAACTCCATCACTTCAGAGTGCTTACTAAATTCTAAAGAATTCTCCCCCACTCCCCAAGGATAAAATTTTAAATTTCTTTCTTTTGTAATACTTGTATCAAGCTGTCTTAAAGAGCCACTTGCTGCATTACGTGGGTTTGCAAACAAACTTAAGCCATCTTTAGCTCTTTTTTCATTGATTTTTTCAAAATCTTCTTTTAAAATCACTACCTCGCCACGAATTTCTATCTTGTCTTTATAAGGAATTTTTTGAGGTATGTTTGATATTTCTTTCACATTTAAAGTAATATCCTCACCCACTTCTCCATCACCCCTTGTAGCGCCGCTGATTAAAATACCATTTTCATAAGTAAGATTTAAACTTGCTCCATCAAACTTAGGCTCTATGAAAAAACCAAACTCACATTTAGCTCTTTTTGCCCAAGCTCTAAGTTCAGTTTCATCAAAAACATCTTCCATAGACCACATTTTTGCACTATGTGCAAGTTTGTGAAATTCACTTTGTATAATAGGAGCGATGTTTTGTGTTGGAGAGTCTTTAGAAATCTTTTCTTGATGAAGCGTTTCAAATGCTTTTAACTCTCTTATAAGTTTATCGTATTCTTCATCACTTGCTAAAGGCTCATCATCTTCATAATAAGCCCTCATCCATTCTTTTGCTAATTTTACCTTTTCTAAATACTCTTGATAAGTCATCATTACTCCAAAGAAAGTTCATCCATAGCTTTTGCAAGTTCAAACATTTGCTTATGCTCATACACATCATGTGCTCTTATAATGCTTGCACCATTTTTGAAAGCCTCCAAATGCAAATAAAGCGTACCCGCTAGTCTTTGCTCAACACTTGAGTTAAAATAAGCATTTATCACACTTTTCCTACTAGCTCCGATCAAAAGTTCTTTTTCAAAGCGTAAAAAATGCTCTAAATGTTTGATTAACATCATATTATGCCAAGGACTTTTGCCAAAACCAATGCCAACATCTAAAATCACATCATCTAAACCAAGCTCACCTAGTCTTTCTAGCTTTTGTGCAAAAAAATCATCAAGCTCGGCTAATACATCTTCATAGAAAGGATTATCTTGCATATTTTGTGGGGTATTTTGTATATGCATGAGTGTATAAGTGGCTTTGTATTTTAAAGCTAGTTTGGCTAAATTTTCATTTTTAAAACCGGTGATATCATTAATAAGTTTAAAGCCTTTATTTAAAGCATATTCTAAACAATACTCATCAAAGCTATCTAAACTAAAAATACATTTTTCATAAAGTTTTTCTTTATAGATTAAATCTAGGGTATTTTTTAAGCGTTTAAACTCTTCTTCTTTCCCACAATACACACTACCAGGTCTTGAAGAAACCCCGCCTATATCTATATAATCAGCCCCTTGAGAAATCATGAGTTCGATTTTTTCCAAAACTTCATTTTCTTTAACCCTACTTTGAGCGTTAAAACTATCTTCATTAACATTAATCACACCCATGATTTTTGCATATTTTGGTTTAGCGAAATTAGACTTTAAAAATAGTGCTAAATTTTTAAGCTTAAAATCTTGCAATTTTTCTTTTTCTATAAGCTTTTTAGCTTGATCTTGCGTTACCATAAGCAAGGCATTAGTATGTTCCTTACCTAGTATAACTTCTTTATGTGTTACAAGTTCAGCTCCAACCCTTAGTGCATCTTGTTTAAGTATATTTGCAGCAGGTGCTCTTAATTCTTTGATAAGAAAGAAATGAATTTGAGTTTTTTCACTCATAATTTTCTCACCTGCTTTGTGCGGCTTTATGTATTTAGAAATTTGTTCAAAGTCTGTGTTGGGATTGATTTTAATGATTTTCATTTTTTCTCTCGTGTAAAATTAAAGCTATGGTACTTAGTAAAATAGTTGGCTTTGCATTTAATTTAGCTAATTCATAAGCCTTATAAAAAAATTCAATTTCTTCATCATTTAATTTTATATCTTGTTTAAAACATTCATGACTTAAAGCACTAATTAATTCTAAACACTCATGCTTGTCTATATTTTCATATTGTTTTAACAATGAAGCGATTTGAGCTAGATCTATTTTTTTAAGATCTAAATTTAAAGACATTTTTTCTTTTTGAATTTTATGTTTTTCTACGATAAATCTTGAAAGTATAGTAGGCAAAAAAACATTTTTTGAAGGAGCTACGATGATAAAATACACATTTTTTGGTGGTTCTTCAAAAAGTTTTAATAAAAAATTTTGTGCTTCTTCACGAAAAGATCTAGCTAGTATAACAATGATTTTAGCTTGTGCTTCAGCCATATAGCTTTCTTTCATAATAGCTCTTGCTGTTGCTTGGGCGTTTTTGTCATAGGTTAAGTCATTTAATCTTAATTCTAAGTCAGGATTTTTAGGTATGAAAAATCTAAGATTTTTTTGACCATATTCTTCTGTAAGCTTTTCTTGCATAAACTCAAAATCATTATGAATAATGATTTTATTTTTTAGATTCAAATTTCTACCTTAGAAAAAAGCACAGCCTCTAGGCTTTGCTCAAATACTTTATATAAAGAAATAAGCTTATAGTCTAATTCCTTATCGCGTGAGGAAAGATAAAAGCTATTTTGCAACTGCTCATCAAAAAGCCAAAGCATACTTTCTTCTTTAGAATTAGCAATTTTAAATTTAAAACCTGTATTAGTTCCTATATAAAAAAAAGCATAGCCATTAGGAAAAGAAATACTCAAAAGATCGTTTAGTAAATCTATATCTTCTTGGGTATTGCAAGCCTTATTATAAATTCCTTTTAAAGACACAAAAGGCACTAAAGGTCTTGTGGTGTTAGCATTAATTTGGCTTAAAAAATACTCTTCAAACCAAGCTCTTTGCTCATCAGTAATCACAATAAAAGTATAACCTTGTAAAAGCAAAGCTAATTTAGAAGCTATCAAAGGCGACCATTCAAGACGCCTTTCTTCTAACCAACTTGCATAAGTACCGTTTTCTCGGATTTGCTCTAGGGTAAATTTTAAAAAACTATTACTCATTTATACATCTAGTTTATAAACTTCATGCAATACTCTTACAGCTAATTCGCCGTATTTTTCATGCACGATGACTGAAATTTTAATTTCGCTTGTAGAAATCATTTGTATGTTGATATTTTCATTTGCTAATGCTTTAAAAGCTGCCGAAGCTACTCCAGAGTGTGATTTCATACCCACACCCACAACTGAAACTTTTACCACAGCACTATCTGTTTCTATATTAGCATTAGCACCTAAAACTTTTTTCATAGCATTAGTTGCTAAATCAAGCTCGTTTTCAGGCACAGTAAAGCCCAAATTTGTAGCTCCATCTACACCTACATTTTGGATAATCATATCTACATTGATATTTTCATTTGCTAAAGTTCCAAAAATTTCAGCAGCAATTCCTGGCTTATCATCAATATTTCTTAAAGTAACCCTTGCTTGGTTTTTATCTAGTGCTATACCACTAACCAAAGCTTGTTCCATATTTTCCTCCTTAGTAATAATCGTACCTTCATTTTCATTAAAACTACTTCTAGTAACTAATTTTACATTTAATTTTTTAGCAAGCTCTACAGAGCGATTTTGTAAAACTTTAGCTCCTAAACTTGCAAGCTCTAGCATTTCTTCATAAGAAATTTTATCTAGCTTTTTAGCCTTTGGCTCAATTCTAGGATCAGTGGTATATACCCCATCTACATCAGTGTAAATTTCACACAAATCAGCATTTAAAGCTCCAGCTAGCGCTACCGCACTTAAGTCACTTCCACCACGACCCAAAGTAGTAACATTACCCATTCTATCAATACCTTGAAAGCCAGCAACTACTACAATATACCCCTCATCTAAGGCTTTGTTAATGTTTGTAGTATCAATATGTTCAATTCTTGCTTTAGTATAAACATCATCTGTAATAATCCCTGCATTGCGTCCGGAAAATGCAGTAGCTTTTAAACCCATTTCATTTAATGCAATAGCAAGCAAAGATGAAGTTACGCGCTCGCCACTGCTTAAAAGCATATCCATCTCACGACCCGAAGGATTTTTGCTAAAATGATGAGCAAAATCAATAAGCTCATTAGTCACTCCACTCATTGCTGAAACTACTACAACTAGTTTATCGCAAGTTTTTTTACTTTTTGCCACCCTTTTAGCAACTTCATCAATACGTTCAAGCGTTCCTACGCTCGTTCCTCCATATTTTTGTACGATCAGCATTAAATATACCCCCTTTCTTTAAAATATTTTAAAACCTTGATATATATAGGTTTTTTAAAATGGTTAATCATATCATAAACATCTTCTAATGAAGCAAATTTATATGCATCAAATTCAGGATTTTTGGTGTTTAGATTAATAATAGCTTTATTTTTTAATCTAACTAAAAAATATTTTTGGATTTGACCATCGTAAGGATACATTTTTTGTGCAACCTTAACCGGAAAGTCATAACTAATCCACTCAGGATGTTCAGCTAAAATTTCAATCTCATCTGTACCTATTTCTTCTTTTAACTCTCTAAATAATGCACTTTTAATTTCCTCACCATCATCTATACCACCTTGAGGAAATTGCCATATATCTTCCATATCATTACGTTTAGCAAGTAAAATTTTACTTTCAAAAGGATAAGCTGATGATAATATTATGGCGGCTACATTTGGCCTATATTTTTTTTCTTTTTCCATGATTTTCTTATCCTTGACTTTTAAATAATATAATTCTAACAAAAAAATACGAATTTATAATCACATTTTAAAGAAGTTTTATGCATTTATATATACATATACCATTTTGCGAAAGTAAGTGTTTTTATTGTTCTTTTACCTCGCTTAAAAAAAAGGACTTTGAAAAAGATTATTTAAATGCTTTAATGCAAGATATAAAATATCAACTAGATTTTTTTAAACTTGACAAAAATTCTATAAAAACTATTTTCATAGGTGGTGGTACTCCTAGTTTAATGGGTATTAATTTTTATGAAAAAATTTTTATTTTTTTACAAAGTTATTTACAAAAAAATAATGAAATTAGTATAGAAGCCAACCCCAACTCAAGTAATTTTTCTTGGCTTAAAGAAATAAAAAATTTAGGATTTAATCGCATTTCTTTTGGCGCGCAAAGTTTTCATGAAAAAAAATTACAATTTCTTGGACGTATTCATGATCAAAAAAGTATTTTTACAAGTATAGAAAATGCAAAAAAAGCAGGATTTAATAATATAAATTTAGACTTAATTTATGATACAAAACTTGATGATAAAAAAATGCTTGATTATGAAATTTCTAAACTAACCCTGCTTGATATTAGCCATGTGAGTGCTTATAATCTAACTATAGAAGAAAAAACTAGATTTGCTAAAAAATTTCATTATAAAAAAAACGCTCCGCGCCTTGCAAAGCATTTTATTAAAGCAATTGAAAGCCTTGGCTATAAACAATATGAAATCAGTAATTTTGGACAAATTTGTAAACACAACCTTGCTTACTGGCAAGGAAAAGACTATATAGGCTGTGGCTTAAGTGCAGTAGGATTTTTAAAAAATCAAAGATTTTACACTAAAAAAAGTTTAAAAGATTATATAGCAAATCCTTGTTTTAGAGAGATTGAAAATTTAAATTCAAAAGATTTGCGTTTAGAGCATATTTTTCTAGGACTTAGAAGTATTATAGGGGTGGATGAAATAAAGCTAGAACCTTTAGAAAAAGAAAAGGCAATGTTTCTTAGCAAAAAAGGAAAATTAGTCTATAAAAATGGAATTTTTTATAACACCAACTACCTCTTAAGCGATGAATTAGCTTTGTATATTAGTACTTAAACCTCAAAGCCCATTTAACAAGTAAAATCAAAACAGGCACCTCAATCAATGGACCTATAATAGCAGCAAAAGATTGTAATGAGCTTATACCAAAAGATGCAATGGATATAGCTATAGCAAGTTCGAAATTATTACCACTAGCACTAAAACTAATAGCTGTATTTTTTTCATAGTTTAAACCTAGTTTTTTACTTATAAACCAAGAACTATAAAACATTATCACAAAATATAAAAACAAAGGAATACAAATTTTAAATACATCCAAAGGTAAACTGAAAATATCACTTGATCTATAAGAACACATAATAATGATAGTAAAAAGCAAAGTAATAAGTGTAATAGGACTAATTTTGGGTAAGAATTTTTGATCAAACCATTCTTTGCTTTTTAAACTAATGAAAATAACCCTACTTAAAATCCCTAATAAAAAAGGTAAACCAAGATAAATTGCCACATTTTTCAAAATTTCATCCATTTTTACTTCTAGGTTATTTTGAAAACTCAAGCCAAAAAGAGAAGGAAAAAATTCTAAAAACAAGTACACATAAAAAGCAAAACACAAAATTTGAAAAATAGTATTAATACCCACTAAAGCAGCGGTGTACTCTTTATCAGCCTTAGCTAAATCACTCCAAACTACCACCATAGCTACACAACGAGCTAAACCTATGATGATAATACCTTGCATATAATCAAGATCATTTTTTAAAAATACCCAAGCTAATATAAACATTAAAATAGGACCAAAAATCCAATTTAAAAACAAAGAAAGTATTAAAGCTTTAATAGAGTGAAAAATTTTAAATATTTTTCTATACTCAACCTTAGCCAAAGGTGGATACATCATTAAAACCAAACACACCATAAGCAAAACATTATTTTGATTATAATTAAAACTCTCCCAAAAATTTGTAATATTAGGAAAGATAAACCCAAAAAACAAACCTAAAGCCATGGCTATAAAAATCCACAAAGTCAAAAATCTATCTATAAAACCAAGCATTTAAAGCTCTCCTTGTATAATTTTTTCTAAAAGCTCTTTAAGTTTTAATTCTAAACTTTCCACCACTTTAATAAAATCCTCATCTTCAAAATTACTAGGATCTTCTAAGCCAAAATCAAAATGAAACTTTGCTCCAATATTTGCACAAGCTATCCCACAACCCATTCCTACAACAATATCTAAATCCTTAGGCAAACTATCAAAGCTCTTTACTTTATAAGTACTTATGTCAAGTGCATATTTTTGCTTTAAAATCTTTATAGCCTTAGGATTAATTTCCTTAGAAATATCACTTCCAGCTGAATAAATCTCTAAATTTAAACCAAGTTCTTTACATATTTTCTTACACAAAGCTTCAGCTATTTGAGATCTGCAACTATTATGAATGCAAATAAAAGCTATTTTCATTTTATTCCTTAGGACATTCACAAGAAAACCTTTTAAGTTCAGGAAGCTTTATAGAAAGCTCATTGATGTTTTTTAACACATCATTACAAAAATTATTTAAATGTTCTTTTACCCCATAATACGCCCAAACACCTTGTCTATCTACTTCTAAAAAATTAGCTTCTTTTAAAATTTTTAAGTGCCTTGAAAGCCTTGACTGACTCATATTTAAAGAGCTTTGTAAATCACATACACAAAGTTTTCCATATTTTTGTAAAAAAGCTAAGATTAAAATCCTACTTTCATCATTAATCGCACTTGTTATTTTTAAAAATTCTTGCATAAAAATCCTTATATGAAAAATATTAAAAGTCCAAAACTAATTGCTATAAAAACAATCATACTTGCAAATAAAATCAAAAAGCTTGTTTTAAAAATTCTTTTAAGTAAAATAAGTTCAGGTAAAGAACACCCTGCTCCTGCTATTAAAAAACTCATCATTATACCAAGTGGAATTCCGCTAGTAGTTAAAGCTAGTGCTATAGGTATCATAGCCGTACAATTCATATAAAGTAAAACCCCTATAAAAGCTGCTATAAATATGCCAAATACTCCATAATCTTTCATATAATTTTGGAAAAAATCTTGCGGGAAAAAGCCGTGTATAAAAGCTCCAATACCCATACCTATAACAATATAAGGTAATATTTTTTTATATTCTTTAAAGCTTTGCATAAATAGCATTTTGATTTTATTGTCTTTTGTCTTAGACTTAAATTTCAAAACTTTACCGCTAACTTTAGAATTTTTAACAAAAATAGAACTAGATTTTTGACAATATGAGTTTTGAAAAGTATTATTAGAACAACAACTTGACTTTTGCTCTAAATCATTTTTTAAAAAGTCTTCATTAAAAAATCTTTGAGTGTTTATTTTAGAAACACAAAAAGCAAGAAATAAAATCACGCAAAATAAAAATCCCACATAAAATAAAGAGATTTTTAAGCCAAAACTCACCACAAACATCACTACTATAATAGGATTGATTAAAGGCGAGGTGATTAAATAAGCTATACATACCCCAAGTGGTACTTTAGCTTTTAAAAATGCGTTTAAAAGCGGTATGCTTGAGCATGAGCAAAATGGAGTTAAACAGCCTAAAAGTATGGCTTTTATATAGCTTGTAAAAGAATCTTTCTTTAAATGCTCATTGAAAAATTTAGCATAGCGCTCATTTAAATAAGCAATAAGCATACTAACTAAAACAAATAAAACAGATATTTCTATGAATAAAATCAAAAAATCTTTTAAAATAAAAACTAATTTTTCCATGCTTTTCCTTTTTATTTTTAATTCATTATAACAAAAATATATCAATATATCAAGATATCTTTATATATTGATATAATAAAAGTAATAATATTTTTAAGTATTTTTATGTAAAATGTAGACCATATATTCAAGCGAAAGAAGACAAAATAATGAGTTTTGGTGAAATTTTAGTTATTTTAGTTGTAGCTATTTTAGTGCTTGGGCCTGAAAAATTACCTTCAACCATAGTTGAAATTGCAAAAATTTTAAAAGCCATTAAAAGCAATATTGATGAAGCAAAAGCAAGTATTAATAAAGAACTAAAAATAGCAGAATTAAAAGATGAAGCACAAAAATACAAAGATGAATTTTCACAAACTAATGAAAATATCAGAAAAAAACTAAGTTTTGAAGAATTTGATCAACTCAAAGAAGATATTTTAAATAATACCAAAGAATTAAAAAGTGAAATTAATGATTTAGAAAAAGATATACAAGAACTTTCTAATCTTGAAGAAAAAATTCAAAAAGATGAAAAAAATACTCAGAAAATGGAAAGCCAAGAATGTTTGAAGAATTAAAACCGCATTTAGTAGAACTTAGAAAAAGATTATTTATAAGTGTTGCTTGTGTTGTTGTGATGTTTTTTGTATGTTTTAGTTTTAATAGTTATATCATAGACATACTAAAAGCGCCTGTTGAAGCAGCCTTACCTGAAATTTCAAGACAAATGACCTTCGTTGAGTTACAAGAGCCTTTATTTACTGCGATGAAAGTTTCATTTTTTACAGCTTTTTTGATTTCTTTACCGGTTATTTTTTGGCAGTTTTGGAAGTTTGTAGCACCTGGACTTTATGATAATGAAAAAAGATTAGTAGTGCCTTTTGTAAGCTTTGCTAGTATTATGTTTGCACTTGGTGCTTTGTTTTGTTATTACATAGTTATACCTTTGGCTTTTAAATTTTTGATTGATTTTGGGGTGCAAACTCAAGATTTTAAACCTTTAATTAGTATAGGTTTATATGTAGGTTTTTTTACTAAATTAGTAATTGCTTTTGGTTTGGCTTTTGAGATGCCTGTAATAACATTTTTCTTTGCTAAACTTGGACTTGTTGATGATACTTTTTTAAAAAAACATTTTAGGGTTTCTGTTTTAGTGATTTTTGTTTTCTCGGCTATGATGACACCACCTGATGTTATATCACAATTTTTAATGGCCGTTCCTTTGTGTGGACTTTATGGGATTTCTATTTATATAGCTAAAAAAGTTAATCCTAGTCAAAAAGAAGATGATGAAAATGATTGATAAAGATCTTTTACTTTCTAGTTATGATTATGATTTACCTAATGAACTTATAGCAAATTTTCCTATTTTACCCAAAGAAAATGCTAAGCTTTTAGTTTATGAAAGATGTAAAGATCAAATTTCACATTTACATTTTAAGGACTTGGCTAAAATTTTACCACCTTGTGAAATCATCTTTAACGATACTAAAGTAATAAAAGCAAGAATTTATGGGAATAAAGAAAGTGGTAGTAAAATAGAACTTTTTATCAACCACCCTTTAAAAAACAATGATTTTTTAGTGCAAATTCGCGGTAAGGTTAAAGAAGGACAAATTTTATATTTTGAAAATTCTTTAAAAACTAAAATCAAAAAATTACACGATGATGGTACAAGAGAAGTGGAATTTTTTAATGATGATAAAAAACTTAATCATCATGAAGTTTTTGAAATTTTAGAAAAAATAGGCCATATACCTTTACCACCTTATATTAAAAGAGCAGATGAAGCACAAGATAGCATTAATTATCAAAGTATTTTTGCTAAAAACCAAGGTGCAGTTGCCGCACCTACTGCAAGCTTACACTTTGATGAAGCGATGATTGATGAACTTAAAATAAATCACAATATCCATACTATCACACTACATGTTGGCGCAGGAACTTTTAAAGGTGTAGAATGTGAAGATATACGTGAGCATAAAATGCATTCAGAATTTTTTCATATTAATGATGAAGTTTGTGCTTTGATTAATTCTTCTAAGAAAATACTAGGTGTTGGCACTACCGTTACTCGTTGCATAGAGTATTATCATAGAAAAAAATTAAAAGAAGGTTTTTGTGATTTGTTTTTACACCCACAAAACACTCCACAAAGACTTGATTATTTACTTACTAATTTTCACTTACCAAAATCGACTTTAATTATGCTTGTAGCAGCATTTATAGGTAGAGAAAAAACCTTAGATCTTTACCATAAAGCCATAGAAAACAACTATCGTTTTTACTCATATGGTGATGGAATGCTAATTATTTAGTCTTTCTCTTAATATATTTTTTATCAATATAACCCAAATCTATAAGTTTTTGATAAATTTTAGCAAGTATAGGTCCTCCTGTGCTACTACCACTTTTTCCATGTTCGATTAAAACCACTACTACATACTGCGGTTTTTCATAAGGCGCATAAGAAGTAATCCAAGCATGAGATCTTAAAAAATACTCTAAATCCTCTTCTTTAATACGCTTTTTTTCACTTTGGGAAATTCCAACTACTTGAGCTGTTCCTGTCTTAGCTGCTATAGTAATAGGAGAATTTCTTAAAAATCTTGCCGTAGTTCCACCATCAACATTGGCCACCTCATACATCGCACGCCTTAAAAGTGGGAGTTTTGATAATTCAAAAGTCGTAAAAACACTTTCATTATTGTCAAAATTTACCTTAGTAACATTATCATCAACACTATGTAAAAAATGCGGTGTGATATTTTTAGCTGTAGCAATCATAGCTGTAAATTTAGCCACTTGCATAGGAGTAGCAAGAAAATCACCTTGTCCTATGCTTGTATTTAAAGTTTCACCTTGATACCATGGTTGGTTGTATTTTTCCTTTTTCCATATTCTATTAGGTACTGTTCCTATAAATTCATTAGGTAAATCCACTCCTGTTTTTGTACCAAAACCTATTCTTTCAAAAACAGAACTAATGGTATCAATACCTACCTCTAAAGCGCCTTTATAAAAATATACATCACAACTTTCCCTAATAGCATCATTCATATTTACATAACCATGACCTATAGCTTTCCAACATCTAAATTTTCTACCACCAAGCTCAAAATTAGAATCACATAAATATTTGTGATTTTCATTTACTTTACCACTATCTAAAAAAGCTAAAGCTGTACCCATTTTCACAACTGAACCTGGAGGATAAAGACCATTAATAAGTTTATTAGTAAAAGGATGATTTAAATCATTAGAAAGTTTATCCCATTCTTCTTGGCTAATACCTGTAACAAAAGGATTAAGATTATACTCAGGAAAACTACCCGCTGCTAAAATAGCTCCACTTTTTACATCCATTATTATAGCCGCACCTGCTAAATTTTCAAAAATACTAGCTAAGTATTCTTGTAAATCAAGATCTATGCTTAAAGTGATATTGCTTGAAGTAGGTTTTTTATAAGAAAGTTCTTCTATTTCTTTATTTAACGCATTTACCTTGCTAACTTTTTCACCTTTTTGACCTTGCAAAATTTCATTATACGAACGCTCTATTCCACTACGTCCTACATAGCTAGTTAATCTTGCAATTTCATTTTCATTCATATCGTTTAAATTTGCTTTTCCAACATAACCTATAACATGACTAGCTAAAGCATCATAAGGATAAAATCTTTGAGTAGTAGATTTAACTTGCATATTTTCACGCAAATTAAGTTTAGTAAAATGCTTAATCATCGCATCATATTCTATAAATGGCACCACTTCTATATAATCTTGATTGTAATAAGAATCAGCTTTTATATAATTTCGTTTTAATTTGGTTATATTTAAATCAGGAAAAGCTTCTACTATGGCTTGCAATTCTTGCTCTAAAAGATTTCTATTTTTCTTTTTTATATGCAAATATGGCTTTATAGAGATTGAAAAACCTAATTTATTTACCGCTAAGGGTCTGCCTTTAACATCTAAAATTTGCCCTCTTACAGGCGCTAAAAATTGTGTTTTAATGGCATTTTGCTTGGCTATTTCTTCATAATAAACATTAGATTTTATACTTATATAATACACTCTAGCAAGTAAAAGCATAAAAAAGCAAGCTATAAAACCCATTACTAAACGCATACGCATATTAGATTTTCCCTTTAAAAATAACAAAAGAAATCAAAGCTTCAACAGCAAAAAACCATAAATATTCAATACCAAATTTTAAAATTTCACTATTATCCAAATAAGCCAAAAACACATCAAAAAGATAGATAAAAATATAAGCACAAAAAGTAAATATAACGAGTAAATAATGCCCTAACTTTAACTTGCTCTTAAACCAATCGACAAAAAAATGATAAAAGATAAAAAAGGCTATCCAAGAACTAAAAAGATAAAATCCATGGATAATATCAATTAATAAAAGATAAAACAAAGAAAAATACCATCTAAAATCAAGCTTATTAAGGGTTCTTTCTTTTTCTTTTAAAAGCACTATCATGTAACAAAAAAATACCCCGAACAAAGGAGGCATCCAATAATACACAGAACTTAGCACTTGATAAAAAATCAAAGATAAATAAAAAAATAAATAAGAAAAATCAAATCTATTTTTTACTAAATTTCTACTCCTCATTAAAACCCAAGCTCTCTAAAATAATTTTTTGTTCTAATTTATCAATACCACTTTTTTTCAAATTTGACACCAAAATGGCATTTTTATTTGCATTTAAAATTTTTGCTTTTTGACTTTGATTGAGCTTGTCTGCTTTTGTAAAAACTGTTATTTTTTTTTGATCAGCTCTAATAAAAGAATCTAAATATAAATCCAAATTTGCATCAATATCTAAATTTTCATGCCTTGAATCTATTAAATGGATAAAAAGCTTGATAGAACTGCGCTCTTTTAAAAACTCGTCTAAATTTTTATTCCAAATAGCCTTAGTTTTTTTGCTCACTTTAGCATAACCAAAACCAGGTAAATCAATAAATATTAGTTTAAATTTATCCTCATCTTTTTTACAATCAACTTCAAAAAAATTAATGAGTTGGGTTTTACCCGGAGTTGAAGAGCTTTTTGCTAAATTTTTATTTTTGCATAGTGTATTAATCAAAGAACTTTTACCCACATTAGAGCGTCCTAAAAAAGCGATTTCAGTGTATATAGGTTGTGGAGCTTCATCTATTTTAGAAGCAGAAATTAAAAATTTAGCATTTAATATCATTCTTTTACTTCAAATACAAATTTAGCAGGTTTTTTATCTTTACTCACTACTCTATAAGTCATATTTTTTCTATCTACTATGATTTTATCCCCTATGAGTTCCTTTTTTGACTGTACTTCTATAATTTTTGCATTGCCATTAATCTCATATGTATCCTTAGCTACATTGTAAATAAACTCATCACCACTTCCATGATAAGTTTTATCTTTCATCATGATTTTAAATCTAGCATCTTTAGTAGCTATATACTTAATAGGTTGTTTATTTTTCATATAAATGACTAATTTTTGCGAATTTAAAACATCATTACCTTTTTTAACTTCTACATCACCGGTTAATACACTTGTTTCATTTTTTTCATCTAAATAAAAATCTTTAGCATAAACTTCTATTTTTTGCGCACTAAATGCAAATAAATTTAACAAACACAAAAAAATTATTGCTCTAAAAACCATGCTTTTATTCCTTGAATTTTTAATTCTTTTTGATTCACATCATATAAAAAATTATCCCCAAAAATCTCATTTAAACCTACATATGCTTTAAAATTATCATTAGAAAATAAAATTTTATTTTTCATATCGTAAGTTGCTTTTTGGGTAAAAATAGAAGTTTGATTATGATCAAAATAACTTACATTACCTTCTAAAATGGATTTTTCATCATTTCTTACTAATAAATCCGAACTTAAATTATAATCAAGTGCTTGCACTTTAAAATCATCAAAAATATCTTTATCTTGGTATTTTACCCAACGACTTGCTTGATAGCTAGCTTTTGTAACAGATGTATTAAGCTCATAATCAAACACATCAAACGCTTGCATATTTGCCACATCTACCTTTTGCGGTTTTATGGCGAACAAATAAGGATCTTGAGTACTTAAAATCACCATAACAAAGGCAAATAAACTCATTAATATAGCAAAAATTTTTATCGCCAAAGTTTATCCCATTGAGCTTGCATATTATTATGTTCAATTAAAATTTCTATCATCTCACTTACCGCCCCATTACCACCTTTTCTGTTTAAAACTTTATCAGTTTTTAAAGCCTTATGTGCATCTTTTGGCTTAAAACTATAAGCAACTGCTTCAAGTAAACTCATATCATTATAATAATCCCCAATAGCAGCACATTGAGAAAAATCTAAATTTAATTTTTCTAAAATTTCTTTAGCACAAGCTAGTTTATCGCTAATACCTTGATATACTAGATCAATTTTTAAATCTCTAGCTCTAAAATACACACACTCACTAGTCCTGCCTGTAATAATAGCAACTTTTTTACCAAGCTTTTGCCAAGCCTCAATTGCTGCGCCATCTTTTACATTAAACTCTTTAATTTCACCATAATTTTGTGTGTAGATGATTTTACCATCTGTTAGACAACCATCTACATCTAAAAAAATAAGCTCTATCATAATTTTACTCTCTTACTATAAACGCACCTGGGAAAGATCCGCTATCAACAAAATCTCTTGCTTCTTGCTCGCTTCTAAAGCCTTTTAAAAATACTCTATGTAAACCATCTTTAGCACTTGTTTGTATAGTCGAAGTGTAAGAGTTATAGTTTTTATACCTACTTGCTATTAACTCTGCACCGCTTTTATTTCTAAATGCACCAATTTGCACCATAAAAGATCCACCTTGGAAAATATGGCCACTATCAGCAATCTCTCCACTACTACCTAAATTAGAATTAGTATGCACTGAACCTGAGTTTGCACTTGTTCCAAAGCCAATTACTTCAAGTCTTACAGGAGCTGTTCCTGCTTGAATCATATCAATATCTCTTGCAGCCATATTAGATAAATCTATAATCCTACCTGCCACAAAAGGTCCTCTATCATTAATCCTAACAGTAGTTTGACGGTGATTTTTTAAATTAGTTACTTTTACTATAGTATTCATAGGTAAAGTTTTATGAGCTGCAGTATAAGCATGTTGATCATAAGTTTCACCATTAGAAGTTTTTTTACCATGAAAACCCGGTCCATACCAACTAGCTATACCATCAGCAGTCTCACCTACTTCTACTACAGTTGGATAATAAGTTTTGCCATTAATAGTATAAGGCTTCATAGTGCCTTTTAAACTAGTGTTGTTATGTTTTATACTTTTAAAGTCCCTCTCTGGATAATACACAGTAGGCGTACTAATAGGCACCATACTACAAGCACTAAATAAAACTCCTACACAACTAACGACTAACGACTTTTGTATGAGAGTTTTTTGGTAATTTTTGAGTAGTTTTGATTTTTGCATTGTTATTCTCCTTAATTTTTAACACAAGTTTTTGATTAATATTGATTAAATTTCCTTTAATTTTATTATATTCTTTAATACTTTCAATGCTAATTTTGTGTTTTCTTGCAATAGTATAAAGACTATCACCCTCTTTTACTATATAAATTTTTGTATGTGGAATGGTTGTATCCACTTTGGCTAATTTTACATTCTCTAATGCCTTTTCTACTACCACGCTTTTGCTTAAAGGGATATACATATAATAATCTTTTTTATCAGGTGGAGTAAAGTCATAATTAAAATGTGGATTATAACGCTTAAATTCATTATAAGACATCTTGGCTACTTTAGCAAGCTCTCTTAAAGAAACACTTGGTGGAACTGAAATTTTTTTAACCTCACTTGATAGGGCATAATTAAGCAAAGCACTATCTTGAGAAATCAAAAAGTCATTATTGTTTGCCAAAAATGCCATAGTAAGAATTTTTCTAATAAAAATCCTAGTTTCTAATGGTAAGTATTTTTTATCAGGATCAAGTAAGATTCTTAAATCATCACTTTTTGCTTTTTTTATAGCTTGGCGTAATTTGCCATCACCACAATTATAAGCCAAAATAGCCAAATACCATTTTCCAAATTGCTCTTTTAGTTGTTTTAAATAAGTAATAGCTGCATAAGTTGATTTTACTAAATCTTTTCTCTCATCTACATAAGGATCTATCCTTAAGCCTAAAGTTTGTGCTGTTGGCTTCATAAACTGCCAAACACCCACTGCTTTAGTTCTTGAAATACTGTGAATTTTCAAACCAGATTCTACAATCGCTAAGTATAAAAATTCTTGAGGGATATTTTCTTTTTCTAAGATTTTGCGGATAATCGGGGTAATTTTGTAAAATTCCCTCATAGTATCTACCAAAGTTTTAGAATGCATATCTATGGAAGATTCTTTAAATTCTAAAAAAATCATATCACTAAGATAGCTTGCTTCTATATCTAAATTTCTTAAAATTTGTGCTTGTTGTGTGTAATGCTCTGGAGTAAATTGTAAGGCCTTAGCATTTAAACATAATAATACTAAAATAAAAAATAAAAAACTTTTTTTCATTATAAACCTTGGAAAAATAAACGATTAGCGTTAAAATTAGTAAGTTTTATTATTTCATTTTTAGATAATTTTAAAAGCTCAGCCATTTTTTGAGCTACAAAATGCATCAAAATAGGATCATTTACCTTACCACGATATGGTTCTGGAGTTAAATAAGGTCCATCTGTTTCTAAGACTAGTTTATCCTTTGGAATTTTAGGTAAAATTTCCACTAATTTTTTTGCATTTTTAAAAGTTAAAACTCCACCTATACCAAAATAAAATCCTTCATCAGCTAACTGAAGTAAAAGCTCGCTAGCATTAAAACAATGCAAAACACCGCCTTGTAAATCTTTTGCATACTTTTTTAAAATATTAAAACTATCTTCATTGGCTTCACGCACATGCACAATCAAAGGTTTTTTGTATTCAATAGCTAGTTGTATTTGGGTTATAAAAACTTCTTTTTGCTTTGCTTTTATTTCTTCTTCATCTGCTTTTAAACGATAATAATCAAGTCCACACTCACCCACTGCAACGCATTTTTTATCATCTATAAATTCTTTTAAAACTTCTAAATCAAAATCATCTATATCGTAAGGATGTACCCCACAAGAAAAATACACATTTTCATAATTATGTGCAATTTCTCTTGCTCTTGGTAAATCTTTTATATCTGCACCGGGTATGATGATTTTATCTACTCCATTAGCAAAAGCATGATTTAATATTTCATCTAAATATCCAAAATAAGCTTGACTATCTAGATGACAATGCGTGTCTATGATTTTTTCACTAAAATCACAATCTAAAAACATACCTCTACCCTATTTTTACCATTAGACTTAGCTAAATCTAGTGCCTTTTGAGCATTATCTAATAAATCTTGCATTTGACTTATTTTAGCACCAAAAGCAACTCCTACAGAAACACTATAATCTACTTCATCTAAAGCTATTAAAACGCTTTCTTTGGAAATATTAACTCTTATATTTGAAAACACTTTTAAAGCTTCTTTATGTCCAGTATTTTTCAACAACACGTAAAACTTACCATCTTCAATCTTAGTTGCTAAATCCATACCGCGAATTTGGTCTTTGATTTTTTTAGCCGTGTGCTTAATCACTCCATCACCACAATCATAGCTTAACTCATAATTAATTGTTGCAAGATTATCAATATCAATCAAAGCCAAAGCCATCTCTTCGTTTTCTTGCATATCTTCTAAGTAATCTAAAAATCTTTTTTCAAAATTTGCATAATCATCAAGTCCTGTTAGCAAATCCTTACCCAAACTATATTCATCAAGTAAAACGCATTTTTGCATATAATCTAAACAATTATTTACCCTGCAATTAAGCGATTCTTTTTGAAAAGGTCTAATAACATAATCATTCACACCCTTTCTAAAAGCCCTTGCTTCCAATGCATCATCTTTATCTCCAACCATAATTACACCAAGCTCTATTTTAGAATATTTTGAACGAATTTCTACAAGTAAATCTTCTCCATTAATTACTGGCATAGTTGCATCACAAATTACTAATTTTGTATCAGGATTATCACTTAAATAACTTAACGCTTCTTCTCCATGAGCTGCTGCTAAGACATTAAAAAGTTGATTATTTAAATTTTTCTTCATTTCTGCACGTAAAGTTACATTTGCGATTGCTAAAATTATCTTGGTTTTATTGTTTTTTTGAAGCATTCTAATAGAGTTTAGCATTTCATCAATACAGCTTTCACTTTCTTTTTGAATATAACCAATAATATCTTTTTCCATAAATTTCTTACGCGTTTGTCCATCGCTACTTCCTGTAAGAACTATAGCAGGAATATTTTTTTCTAAAATTACATCCACTACTTCTCCATTAGGTGCATCTGGCAAGCAAAGATCCACAAAGGCCATAAAATAATCATTTTTCACCAATTCTTTAGCACTATTCATATCAAAAGCAACATCTACTTTTAAACCTAAAGTATTTTCCACTTTTTTCGCCAAAAGTTTTGTAAGCATTTTATTATCATCAATAATTAAAATTTTTTGTTCCATGAATTAACTCTCTTTAACAATTTAAAATATAATTATATCATATAGAAATTTACTTTTTATTTTTAAAGTAAAGTTCTAGTAAATTCCAAAGCTTCTTGTGTGATATTTTCCCCACTTACCATTCTAGCAAGCTCTCTTACTCTTTCTTCTTTTTCTATTTTTCTTACCCTACTTTCATTTCCTATTTTTTCTACTAAAAAATGATTACTTGCTTTTGATGAAAGCTGCGGTAAATGTGAAATTGCAAAAATTTGATAAAATTTTGCAAGTTCTTTTAATACTTCAGCTATACTCATAGCTTCTTTGCCACTTAAATTTGCATCAATTTCGTCTAAAAATATTATCCCACTAGCCTTATTAGTGACATTACATTCAGTTGCAATAAAAGAAAGTCTTAGACGGTTTATCTCACCCGAGCTTAAATTTTTCAAACTAGCTTCATTGATATTTAAACTCACTTCATCTTTACCTAAAACACTCAAAGCACAGTCTTTAAGTTCTAATTTAACTTCCTTCATATAAAGTTTTTCAAGATAAAAATTAAGTAATTTTTCAAGCTCTTTTAATCTTTTTTTACGCAAAGTGCTTAATTTTTGACTTTTCTCATTTAAAAGTATTTTAGTGTTTTGTACTTTTTCTTCTAATTCCTTTTTTTCAAAACTTAAATTTTCATAATGAGCTAATTCTGCTTTTTTCTTCCCTAAAGCTTCTAAAGCTTCTTCTATGCTTCCATATTTTGAAATCAAAGAAGAAAGTTTTTCTATCCTATCAAGCACTTCTTCTATGTCAAAATCAAAATCATCAAAACTTTGACTTTCCCATACCACCCTTAACTCATTTAAACATTCTGAAAAAAATGAACTATCAACATCACTAATTTGTAAAGCTTCAACCACTGCTGATTCTAACTCAAAAATTCTACTTGCCCTATTCCAAGCAGCATCAATTTTGTCTTTTTTTGAAAGCCTTTTTTTAAGACTCATTAATTCATCAAATTCACCATTTTTTGGGTTAATACTTTGGATTTTTTGTATTTCAAAGCTAGTAAATTCTTTTAACTCTTCTACTTTTTTTTCTTCTTCTTGAATTTTTTCTAATTTAATTTTATTTTCTATATATTCTTTATAAATGTTTTTATATTCATTTAAAAAATCTTGAAATTTCTTATCTTCTTTTGATTGCATAAAATCAAGTAAGTTTAAAAACCTTTCATTTGAAAACTCATTATTTTCTTTAGCTGAAAGATGTTTTACAAATTTCTTAGAAAGTAAAGCCAAATTCTTTTTTGAAATAAGTTGATTATTGATAAAATAACGTGAGCTTTTATCTTTTAAAAGTTTAAATACATTTATTTCTTCATTTTCAATACCAAACTCATCTAACTCAAGCTCATCATTTAATAAAACTTCCACCATCTTTGCTTCACTCTCACTTAAAGCAAACACTGCTAAAATAGCCTTAAAAAGCACAGACTTTCCAGCACCACTTAAGCCAGTAAAAACAGTAAGTCCAGCTTCTAAGTCTAATTTTGCTTGTTTAAAACCTAAATTTTCTTTAATTAAAATGCTTTCTATCATTACTTACCCCAATTTAACTTTTCTTTTAAAACTTGGAAATAATCTCTATCTTTTTTATGTATAAAACTAAGTTCTTTTTTACTAAGTCCTATAAGAATTTTATCATATTCTTTAGGATCAATCACTTCTTGCCCATCTAAATATAACAAACAATGCTCAACTTTTAATTCAAGTTCAAAACCATAAGGTAAAACTATAGGTCTTTGAGTTAAAGAATGAGAACAAACCGGAGTTAGAACAAAAATTTCACTCCAAGGATGTACTATAGGCCCACCTGCACTAATATTATAAGCAGTTGAACCACTTGAACTAGCTATGATTAAACCATCTCCATAATAAGCATTAAAAAGTTTATTTTCAAAAAAAACTTCCACATTTGCCATTAAAGCATTATCACGAGAAAAAACTGCGTCATTAAAAGCAAATTTTTTAATGATTTTATTCTTTTTACAAAGTGATATTTGAAGCATTTTGGCTTTTTCTATTTTAAAATCATTTTTAAAAAAATCTTTAAAAAAACTTTCTACCTCACTAAAAGAAAAAGCAGTTAAAAAACCTAAATTTCCTGCATTTATACCTAAAATAGGCTTTTTTGCTTGATAAGCTTGTCTGCATAAAGATAAAAGCGTGCCATCCCCACCTAGAGAAATCAAAAAATCTAATTTTTTTAAATCTTTTAGATTAATTTTTTCTTGATCTAATAACACAAGCTCTATATTTTTTTGCAAAAAAATTGTTTTTAAAAAAGCAATTTGCTCATTTAAATTTGTATTTAACCTGCAAAATAAGCCTATTTTTTGAATTTTTTCTATATTTATATTTTTTTTCATAAAAAAATTATAACAAAACTTAGCTAAGCAAAAGAATAAAATACTATAATAACAAAATTGAACAAAATTAAGCTAAGGAAAAATTTTGAGAACTCATTATAATACAGAGCTTAACATACAAAATGTTGGCGCGGAAGTAACATTATGTGGTTGGGTAAATTCTTACCGTGATCACGGAGGTGTAATTTTTATCGATCTTAGAGATCGTAGCGGACTTATACAGTTAGTATGTGATCCTGCAGATAATCAAGAAGCACATAATATAGCTTCATCAGTGAGAAATGAATATGTTTTAATAGCACAAGGTAAAATTCGCCCACGTGGTGAAGGACTTGTAAATCCAAAATTAAAAACCGGAGAAATAGAAGTTGTTATAAGCAAACTTACTATTGAAAATGAAAGTGCTGTAATACCTTTTGCCATAGGCGATGAAAGTGTAAATGAAGAATTAAGATTAAAATATAGATTTTTAGATTTAAGAAGCAAAAAACTTTATGATAATTTTGCTCTAAGATCAACTGCTTGTATTGCAACAAGAAATTCTTTAGCAAAAATGGGATTTTTAGAGGTTGAAACCCCTATTTTAACCAAAGCCACTCCAGAAGGCGCAAGGGATTATTTAGTACCATCACGCGTACATCAAGGTGAATTTTATGCCCTGCCTCAAAGTCCTCAACTTTTCAAACAACTTTTAATGTGTTCAGGATTTGATAGATATTTTCAAATTGCAAAATGTTTTAGAGATGAGGATTTAAGAGCAGATCGTCAACCTGAATTTACTCAAATAGACATAGAAATGAGTTTTTGTGAGCAAAAAGATATCATAGCTATGGCAGAAAATTTACTCAAAGATATTTTCAAAGCTTGCGGAAAAGAAATTAGCATACCTTTTAGACAAATGAGTTACAAAGAAGCTATGGAAAATTATGGCTCTGATAAACCTGATTTAAGATTTGATATGAAATTTATTGATGTGATTGATATTTTTGCAAAATCAAATAACGAAATTTTTGCAAATATTGCAAAAGATACAAAGAAAAATCGTATTAAAGCTTTAAGAGTTCCAAAAGGCGATACGATTTTCTCTAAACGCCAAATGCAAAGATTTGAAGAATTTGTGCGCAAATTTGGAGCAGCAGGACTTGCATTCATACAAATGAAAGAAGATGGTCCTAAGGGTCCACTTTGTAAATTCTTTAGCGAAGAGGATTTGAATGCTTTAATTCAAAGATGTGAATTAGAAGTTGAAGATGTAGTATTTTTTGGTGCAGGAGCTAAGAAAACTGTGCTTGATTATATGGGTAGATTTAGATTATTCCTTGCTGATGAAATGAAAATTATTGATGAGGATAGATTAGAATTTTTATGGGTTATTGATTTTCCTATGTTTGAGCAAAATGATGATGGAAGCTATTCTGCAATGCACCATCCATTTACTATGCCAAAAAATATTGATGAGCAAGATTTAGAAGAAATTAATTCTATTGCACACGATGTGGTATTAAATGGTGTAGAATTAGGTGGTGGTAGCATAAGAATTCATAAAAGCCCTATCCAACAAAAAGTCTTTAAGCTTTTAAATATTGACGAAGAAGAACAAAGAAAGAAATTTGGCTTCTTGCTTGATGCATTAAGCTTTGGAGCACCGCCACATGGTGGTATAGCGATAGGCCTTGATAGACTTATCATGCTTTTAACAAAATCTTCAAGCATTAGAGAAGTCATAGCATTTCCAAAAACCCAAAGAGCACAATGTCTTATGACTCAAGCTCCAAGCGAAGTAAGCAATGAACAAATGAGAGAACTAGGTATAAGATTAAGGGAGAATACTAAATGAAACAATTATTTTTAATCATAGGTGCACCAGGTAGTGGTAAAACAACCGATGCAAGCATCATAGCTAAAGATGATGCAAACATTACTCATTATTCTACAGGTGATTTACTAAGAGCAGAAGTGGCTAGTGGTAGTGAGCTTGGAAAGACTATTGATAGTTTTATTTCTAAAGGAAATTTAGTTCCTTTGGAAGTAGTAGTTAATACTATCATCACTGCTTTAAAAAATGCACCAACTAATACTATATTAATAGATGGTTATCCAAGAAGTGTTGAACAAATGCTTGAGTTTGATAAGGTATTAAAAAATCAAAATGAAGTAAATTTAAAAGGTGTTATAGAAGTTAAAGTTAGTGAAGAAGTTGCTAGAGAAAGAGTTTTAGGACGTGCTAGAGGTGCTGATGATAACGAAGAAGTTTTCAATAATAGAATGAAAGTTTATTTAGAACCTTTAAAAGAAATAACAAATTTCTATACTAAAGAAAATATCCACCATGCAATCAATGGTGAAAGAAGTATTGAAGCTATTGTAACTGATATGAAAAATTTAATCAATGATTTATTAAAATAAAGGATAAAAAATGGATATTCGCAAAATCAAAGTTGGAGAAGTACCAAACAAACTTAATGCAGTTATTGAAATTCCTTATGGATCAAACATTAAATACGAGCTTGATAAAGAAAGCGGAGCCATCATGGTTGATCGCGTGATGTATTCAGCTATGTTTTATCCAGCAAACTATGGTTTTATACCAAATACTCTTGCAGATGATGGCGATCCTATTGATGTTTTAGTATTAAATGAATACCCTATCCAAGCAGGAGCTGTGATTCCTTGTCGTTTAATAGGAGTATTATTAATGGAAGATGAAAGCGGTATGGATGAAAAATTACTTGCTGTTCCTGTAAGTAAAATTGACCCAAGATATGATAATATTAAATGTTTAGATGATTTACCAAAAGCAAGCTTAGATAAAATCAAAAATTTCTTTGAAACATATAAAATGCTTGAACCAAACAAATGGGTAAAAGTAAAAGAATTTGCAGGCATTGAAAAAGCAAGTGAAATTTTAGAAAATTCTATTAAAAATTATAAATAATCAAAGTCCTTTTGAGGACTTCACAAAGGAAAAAAATGAAAAGTATTATTGCTTTTAGTATAGCTTTTGTGGTGCTAATAGGCGCTAGTATTAGTTTTTATATGTGGTATTTTGAAGACGATTCAAACACTTATGTATATGATTATAAAAAAAGTAGTTCTTATCAAAACTACACTCCGCCAAGTACTCAATATAACCAAGAAAGAAATAATATAAGTGATAATACTTATTATCCATCACAACAAACAAATCAAGAGCCTTTAAAAGAAGAAACTCCAGTGCAAAATAATCCTATCATAGATGAAAATACAAGCACTCAAGAAGTCACGCCAACGACTCAAACAAACACAGCCGAAATTTCTAAAAATGAAATTATTGCACCTAAAGTAGCCCAAGAAGAACAAAAAGTTCTCGTTGAAAACAACAAACAAACAAGCGTAAAAAAAGAAAAAACAACAAAATATAAAAATACTATGCAAGAATACATTGCAAAAGGTAAAACTAGTAGATATGAGCCAAGATTAAGTGATGATTTTGTTAAAGTTTATGTATTAGATGGAAAAAGTTTAAGTGATTATAGAATTGATATGTTAAAAGAAATGATTAATCCTGTTAAAGCTAATTCCAAAGATTATAATTTAACTATTTTTATCGATATGCTTTCAAATGACAATATGAAATTAAGCATATATAATAAAGATATTGTTTTTGCTAAAAATAAGAAAAAATACAATTATGTAGATGTGAAAATTTCTGATTTGAAATTTTTATTTGAAAGAAATGGATATAGTGAATACAGCAATGAAAATTTACTTGAAAAAATCAATCAAAATCTAGCAAGAGAAGATATACTCAAAAGAGTTAAAATTCAAGGTTATGCAGACGATAGAGGTAGTACTTTTGCAAACTATATGATAGGACTAAATAGAGCAATGAACGTGGCTAAACACTTCTTTAGCTTTACTGAGATTATAGAAATAGAATCTTTAGGAAAAGACACCTATCCTACTAAAGATAAGTCTGATTCTCAAAGACAAAATAATCGTAAAGTAGAAATTAGTTTTTTATAACTAATTTCTAAATTTCAAAACTTCTTTAACAATTTTAAGCTAACATAACAATTTATTTTCATTCTCAAGGTAGCAATTATGTATGATAAATCACTAGAAAAAGAATATTATAAAATTTGCGAAGAACGCGGATATTTTGAAATCAATGGTAATGAAAAAATTCAAGAAAAAGGCAAAAATTTTTGTATTATGATGCCACCACCTAATGTAACAGGTGTTTTACATATAGGTCATGCTCTAACTTGTACTTTACAAGATATCACAACGCGTTATAAAAGAATGGATGGTTATAAAACTCTTTATCAGCCAGGACTTGATCATGCAGGGATTGCAACACAAAATGTTGTAGAAAAACAACTTTTAGCTCAAGGTATTAAAAAAGAAGAACTCGGTAGAGAAGAATTTATAAAAAAAGTATGGGAATGGAAAGAGCAAAGCGGTGGTACTATAGTTAAGCAAATGCGAATTTTGGGTATCACTCCTGCTTGGAGTCGTTTACGCTTTACCATGGATGAGGGTTTAGTAAATGCAGTAAAAAAAGCCTTTGTAGATCTTTATGATAAAAAGCTTATTGTGCGTGGAAATTATATGGTAAATTGGTGTACCCATGATGGAGCATTAAGTGATATAGAAGTAGAACACAAAGAAAATAAAGGAAAATTATATTATTTAAAATATTTCTTAGAAAATTCTCAAGAATACATCGTAGTAGCCACCACAAGACCAGAAACTTATTTTGGCGATAGCGCTGTGATGGTTAATCCAAACGATGGAAGATTTAAACACTTAATAGGCAAAAATGTCATTTTACCTTTAATAGATAGAAAAATTCCTATTATTGCTGATGAGCATGTAGATATGGAATTTGGTACAGGCTTTGTGAAAGTAACCCCAGCACATGATCATAATGACTATGAAGTAGGCTTAAGACATAAACTTGAATTTATTACTATCTTTGATGAGAAAGGCATTTTAAATGAGCATTGCTTGCATTTTAAAGGCTTAGAAAGATTAGAAGCAAGAGATATTATTATAAAAGAATTACAAGAAAAAGGTTTTGTTGAAAAAATAGAAGATTACACTAATCAAGTGGGATATTGTTATCGTTGTAAAAATGTGGTTGAGCCCTATATTTCTAAACAATGGTTTGTAAAAAATGAAATTGCAAAAGAAAGCATAGAAAAAGTTAATCTTGGTGGAAGCAAATTCTACCCTGCACATTGGATTAATAGTTTTAATGCTTGGATGAGGGATTTAAAAGATTGGTGTATTTCAAGACAACTTTGGTGGGGTCATCAAATTCCTGTGTATTACTGTGAATGCTCTCATGAATGGGCAAGCGAAGAAACTCCAAGTCAATGCCCAAAATGCCAAAGCACTAATTTCAAACAAGACCCTGATGTTTTAGATACTTGGTTTTCTTCAGGTCTTTGGGCTATGAGTACTTTAGGTTGGGGTAATAAAGACTGGGGCAAAAACACACTTTGGCGTGAAGATGATTTAAAAGACTTTTATCCAAATTCTTTATTAATCACTGGCTTTGATATTTTATTTTTCTGGGTTGCTAGAATGATGTTTCAAAGTACTAATGCCTTAAGTGAGCTTCCTTTTAAAGATATATATTTGCATGCTTTGGTTAAAGATGAACAAGGTAGAAAAATGAGCAAGTCTTTAGGTAATGTCATTGATCCTGTGCAAAGCGTGGATGAATACAGTGCTGATATCTTGCGTTTTACCCTTGCTCTTTTAGCTATCCAAGGTAGAGATATAAAATTAAGCAATGACAAACTCATACAAGTTAGAAATTTTACTAACAAACTTTATAATGCAAGTAAATTTTTACTCTTAAATGAAGAAAAATTTGAAGATTTAGATAAAAGTAAAATTCAAACCAACTTGGCAAAATATATACTATCTCGTTTTGAAGTATGTGTAAAAGAAACAAGAGAAAATTTAGACAATTACCGTTTTAATGATGCAGCAAACACCTTGTATAGATTTTTTTGGGATGAATTTTGTGATTGGGGGATCGAGCTTAGCAAGGCTGAAAAATCAAGCATAAAAGAACTTGGAAGCATTTTTAAAGAAGCATTAAAGCTTTTAAATCCTTTTATGCCATTTATTAGTGAGTATTTATACCATGAGTTAAGTAAAACTTCTATCCAAACTCATGAATCTATAATGATTTCAAAATATCCTAAATTTAATTCTAGAGATGAAAAAATAGAAAAATTATTCAATATCATTATAGAAAGCATAGTAAGTTTACGCCGTGCAAAAACCCTAGTAGAACTTGCAAATGCAAAAATTCAAAAAGCTTGTATAAAATTAAACGATGAGAGTTTAATAGCTGAGTTAAAAAATTACACTAATTTCATCTCAACACTTGCAAAATGTGAAAACATCGAGCTTATTAGTACAAATTTAGAAAAATCCATTAGAGATGTAAGCGAGAATTTAGAAGTATTTATACCAACTCAAAATCTTGATTTAAGCGGTGTTTTAAATAGGCTTAATAGTCAAAAAACAAAACTTGAAAAAGAATTTAACAAGTTAGATGCTATGATGAAAAATGAAAAATTTATCTCTAATGCACCTGCTGCAGTCGTTGAGCAAAATAAAACTCAACTTGAAAGCATTAAAACTCAACTTGAAAAAATCAATGATGAAATTTCTAATTTAGAAGGCTAATAAGTGATAAAAATACAAAATCTTAAAAAATATTATGGTAAAGAATTAGTTATAAATGATGTTTCTTTAGAAGTTAAAGAAGGAGAAATTTATGCTCTTGTTGGACACAGCGGAGCAGGAAAATCAACTTTGCTAAGATGTATTAATGGTTTGGAAAATTACCAAAGCGGTAGCGTACAAGTTTTTGGTAAAGAAATAGCTACCTTAAAAGAAAAAGAGTTAAGAGTATTTAGAAAAGATATAGGAATGATTTTTCAGCATTTTGCACTTATGAGTAGAAAAAATGTATTTGAAAATGTAGCTATGCCTTTAGAAATTCATAATTTTGACAAAAACACAATTCAAAAAAGAGTTAATGAACTTTTAGATCTTGTGGGACTTTTAGCTAAAAGCAAAGCTTATCCAAATGAGCTAAGTGGTGGGCAAAAACAAAGGGTAGCCATAGCTAGAGCCCTTGCTTTAAATCCTAAAATTTTACTAAGCGATGAAGCTACTTCTGCACTTGATCCAAATACTACAAATAACATTTTAGAACTTATTGCCAAAATCAATCAAGAATTTAACATCAGCGTAGTATTAGTAACTCATGAAATGGAAGCAGTAAAACAAATAGCACAAAAGGCTGTATTATTAGAGCATGGACAAATCATAGGTCAAGGGAAAATTGAGGATTTATTCTTAAAGCCAAGTGAAAAAATGCGTGAATTCTTAGGTGAGAGTGATTTTTTACCACTAAATGGAGTTAATGTGCGCTTATATTTTTGCAAAGAAAAAGCAAACCAAAGTATTATCACTCATATGGCTAGAAGTTTAAATATTGATTTTAATATAGTTTGGGGTAAGATAGAAAAACTAAACAACAATGCTTTAGGAAATTTGGTGATCAATATAGAAGCTAAAGATCAAGAAAGAGTTTTAAATTATTTACAAGAAAATGGCGTTATTTGGGAGCTTGTGTAATGAATTTAGAAGCAATTTTAAGAAATTTTGAAAATATACTTTATCCGGCATTACTAGAAACTCTTTATATGAGTTTTACAGCCACTTTTTTAGCTTTTTTAATCGCACTTATCCCTGCAATTATACTTACTGTTACTGATAAAGGTGGCTTGTGGGAAAATAAAAGCATTTATAGCGTGCTTGATTTTATTATCAATATTTTAAGATCTTTTCCATTTTTAGTACTCATTGTGGTTTTAAGTCCTTTTACAAAATATCTCATTGGAATTAGCATAGGTACAACTGCCACGATAGTACCACTTACTATAGGAATTGCACCTTATCTAGCAAAAATGATAGAAAGTGCTTTTAAAGAAATTGATCCTGCTATCATTGAAGCAGCAAGATCTTATGGAGCTAGCAAAGCTCAAATTATCTTTAAAGTAATGTTTAGTGAAGCTTTGCCAAGCATTATTAATGGTATCACTTTGATTTTAATCATCGTAATAGGATTTTCTGCTATGGCAGGAACTGTTGGTGGTGGTGGTTTGGGTGATGTGGCCATTCGCTATGGTTATGAGCGTTTTAGAACTGATATTATGATTCAAACCGTTGTGATTTTAATTATTTTAGTTCAAATCATACAATTTATAGGAAATATTCTTTATAAAATCACCAAAAGATAAACAATGAAATATAAACTTGGTATTTTGCTAGCAGCGACTAAAAATTCAAGCTTTACCATAGGAACTTTACTCATTAATATCATGGATGTTATGGGTAAGAAAGTAGATATATTTTATATTTTACATGATGGTTTTAGCTTGAATGATCAAAATATCATGCAAAAAATTGTTAAAAATAAAACAATCAAATTCATTCCTTTTACCCAAGAAGATTTTTTAGCTGCTCTTGATAAAAATTAAAACGATATTAATAATTTATTTTTCTTAAAAAGATGGACACATATGGCTTTTGCAAGATTGGGTAAAATTTACTTCAAACAGCTCTGCCTTTGGAAAAAAATCATAACAATAAACGAGTATATCAAACAGGGATTTTAGTTTTTACCGATCTTATACCAAATCCTTTACAGTGTTATCAATTCATCTATAATTATCCTTCGCAAAATACCAAAAACCGGCAGGATCAAGGAATTTTTTCCTTAATGACTTATGAAAATCACTTTAAAGTCAAAGATTTAAAAGACAAATACACAGGAAGCACTCATTATCTTACAAATCTTACACAAAATGCCTCTATAGTTCATGCTTGTGGCACTAATAGCCGTTTTTGGAATAGTAAATTTTGCAATCAAACATGGCCTAGATGGCAAGAATATTATGAAAAATGGTTAAAACTTGGAGGAAGTAAATATACAGGATCTTTTTATAAAGATAATAAACAATCCATTCAACGTACAAGATATCATTTATCATACAAGCTAGGTTATGCCTTTATAGAATATGCTAAAAATAAGAAAAAATTCCTTTTTTGCCTTTTACTCTACTAAAGTTTTATTACAAACACACAAAATTTGCTAAACAATATCAAAAAGATTTGAAAACAAAACTTTATCTTAAGCTTCCACCTTTATCAAGCTTTGATGATTATAAAAGTGAAGGTGGTATTAAAAATCAAAATACTTATTCTTATAAAATCAGACAAACTCTCATTAAGGCTCAAAAAATTGGCACAAGGGTGGTTATGTGAATTTTATAAAAGAACTCAAACATTTTGCCAAAAAATACAAAAACAAACAAAAATAAAACTTTTCCTATCTTATTAATATTTTTACAATATAATCAAATATTTTAAAAACTATAAAAAGGAGTTAAAATGAAATTGTTAAAACTGCTCGCTGTAAGCACAATTTTAAGTGCAAGTTTATTTGCTAATGAAGTTATCACTGTAGGTGCAACACCTGTGCCTCACGCTGAAATTTTAGAACAAACCAAAGATTTGCTAAAAAAAGAAGGTTACACATTAGAAATTAAAGAATTTAATGACTATGTTTTACCAAATCTTAGTACAGATAGTAAAGAACTTGATGCAAATTTCTTCCAACATCAGCCTTATTTAGATGAATTTAATGCTAATAAAGGTACAAAATTAATTAGTGTTGCAAAAATTCACATCGAACCAATGGCAGTTTATTCTAAAAAATATAAAAATATCCAAGATCTTCCACAAAATGCTACCATAGCTGTGCCAAATGATCCGACAAATGAAAGCAGAGCTTTAGATATTATCGCTAGTACCAAACTAGTTAGTTTTGAAAATAGTGCATTAAAAACTCCACTTGATATTAAAGATAATCCAAAAAATATCAAATTTAAAGAGTTAAAAGCAGCACAACTTCCAAGAGCTTTAGATGATGTTGATTTTGCAGTGATTAATTCAAACTATGCCTTATCGGCAAATTTAAATCCTGTAAAAGATTCTATTTTAATAGAAAGCAAAGAGAGTCCTTATGCAAATATCTTAGTAACCACTCAAGATAATAAAGACAATCCTAAAATCAAAGCTTTGGTAAAGGCTTTGCAAAGTCAAAAAGTAAAAGATTTTATCAATGAAAAATACCAAGGTGCAGTAGTTCCTGCATTTTAAAATAAACCTTGAGTTTAAAACTCAAGGTTATTTATTTTTAATAAGTTCTGTGGTAATTTTAGCTATTTCTAATTCTTCTTCTGTTGGAACAATTAAAATTTTAATTTTAGAGTCTTTTTTACTAATCTCACCATTTCTAAGTTGTGCATTTTTATCTAAATCTATATCAAATCCCAAATGCGCTAGTCTTTGACAAACTTTTGCTCTAACAATATTATCATTTTCACCTATACCAGCTGTAAAAATCAACGCATCGACTCTAGGTAAAATTGCAAAATAAGAGCCAATATATTTACTCAAACGATAACAAAACATATCAAGAGCAAGTCTTGCTTTTTCGTTATTTTCTTCAATTTGCGCTTCAATATCTCTAAAATCATTAAACCCACAAATTCCATAAACACCACTTTTTTTATTCATTATAGTGTCTAAATCAGACGGATTTAAATTTAATTCTTTTGCTAAAAATGGCAGCACAGCAGGATCAATATCACCACATCTAGTTCCCATAATCAAACCTTCTAGCGGAGTAAAACCCATAGAAGTATCTACACATTTTCCATTTTCTATGGCACAAACACTCGCACCATTTCCAAGATGAGCGCTAATTGCATTAAATTCATTAATATCTTTACCAAGTATATGTGCAGCTTGTTTACTTACATAAGAATGTGAAGTACCGTGAAAGCCGTATTTTCTAACTTGGTGTTTTTCATAAAACTCATAAGGCAAAGCATACATATAAGCATAATCAGGCATGCTTTGATGAAAAGCTGTATCAAAAACTGTCACATTAGGAACTTTTGGAGCTGCTTTTATCATAGTTTTAATACCTATTAAATGTGCAGGATTATGTAAAGGTGCTATGTGAGAAACCCTATCAATTTCTTTTAAAATTTCATCATCTACCAAACAATGCTTGGTTAAATTTGGGCCTCCATGAACTATCCTATGTCCACACCCATCAAGCTCATTTAAATCATGTAAAATTCCACTTTGAGCAAATAATTCATTTACTAATTCAATACCTTGCTCATGATCTTTAATCGCTAATTCTTTTTGGTATTTTTGACCACTTTTTAAATCTTTTAGTTCTATTTTAGAGCTTTGCTCGCCTATTTTTTCCACTAAACCAGATGCTAGGGCTTCATCTTTTTCAAAAAGCTTAAATTTAATTGAAGACGAACCTGAATTTAAAACTAATATTTTCATTTTTCTCCTTATTCTTGTGCTTGAATAGCACTTAAAATCACAGTATTAACAATATCTTCCACCAAGCAACCTCTACTTAAATCATTAATTGGCTTTTTAAGACCTTGTAAAATCGGGCCAATCGCTAAAGAATTTGCTGTTCTTTGCACTGCTTTGTAACAAATATTTGCCGCATTTAAATCAGGAAACACATATACATTTGCCTTTCCTGCTACTTTAGAATTTGGCATTTTACTTTTTGCTGTTAGCATATCATATGCTGCATCAAATTGTATAGGGCCTTCTAGCTCAAGTTGAGGATATTTTTCTTTAGCTATTTTAGTAGCTTCTTTAATTGCATCCACACTAGCCCCACTCCCACTATCTCCACTAGAATATGAAAGTAAAGCCACTTTAGGTTCAAGTCCAAAAGCTTTAGCACTATTTGCACTCACATAAGCAATTTCAGCAAGTTGTTCAGGGGTAGGATTTGGCATAACAGCACAATCAGCAAAAACTAAAACCTTATCTTCTAAAGACATAAAAAACATACCAGAAACCAAACTCACATCAGGTTTTGTTTTGATAATTTGCAAGGCAGGACGAATAGTTTCAGCAGTAGTTGTGCTTGCACCACTTACCATAGCATGTGCTTTTTGAGTATGAACAAGCAAGGTCGCAAAATATGTTTTATCTTGCACTAACTTTTTAGCTTCTTCTTTACTCATGCCTTTATTTTTTCTAGCTTCATACAAAAGCTCTTCAAATTCTTCATTATATTGAGAATTTTTAGGATTTATAATACGTACACCATCGATATTGATATTTAAACTATTGGCTTTAGCACAGATTTCATTGCTATCGCCTAGTAAAATCAAATCAACAATCTCATTTTGCATTAAAAACTCACTAGCTTTTAATACTCTTTCATCAAAACTTTCAGGTAAAACTACTATTTTTTTATCTGCTTTTGCTTTTTCAAAAAGCTCATAAGAAAATCTTGCCTGAGTTTTATAGGTGTATTCTTGTAATAAATCTTGAGTAAAATCTTCATTTTCTTTTAATAAAACAAAACCATCAAGCTTTTGACTTAATAAAAAATTTAACATAGTATGATTTTCATCTTGACTTTTTGCATATAATGGAGCATTTAGCTCTTTAGCTAAGGCTATATTTAAACTCAAATCACCCATCAAGCCAAAATCATCTACTCCAACCACTATAACAAAATCATTTTCTTTTTTTATTTTTTCATAATCTTGAATTATTTTTTTAAAAAAATCATTTGAATTTTGAGTAAATTTACTTTGATAATCATTTTTTTCAAAACTAAAACTACTAAAAAAATCTAACTTGAAACTGGTTTTTGAACATATTAAAGCAATTTTTTCTTTCTTCTTTTCACAAAAAACAGGAAAATAAAAAGCTATTTTACCTTGAACTTTTTCTAAAGACTGTGTTAAAAATTTCTCATCAACACAATTTAATAAAAACATGGATTTCATTTTTTCCTCTTTTTTAACAAAATAATTGTTTTTTTGTAATATAATAATTTTAAAATTCATCACAATAATATAAGGTTATAAAGCTATGAAATTTAAAAATGTTAATTTTTACTTGTTACCTTTTGTAATGTTTGGTTGTAGCGCCACAGTCGATCCACATATTAATATGAAACCACCTACCTATGTAGAAGAACTAGCTCCTAAACAGAACAACAATACTCAAAGTAACCCTGGATCGCTGTTTGGTAAAGGAGATAATCCTTTATTTTCTGATAAAAAAGCAATGAATGTAAATGATTTAGTTACCGTAGTCATTAGAGAGAATGCTACGCAAAATTCACAAGGCTCCAAAGCTACAAGTAAAAACAATAATGTTAATTTAGGCGGAGGACAAATAACCACTGGTGCTGGACTTAGCAAAGCTAGAGATTTTATCAACGATTATACAAACATAGGTTATACCACAGCAAGTACTTCACAATATGAAGGTACAGGAAGCCAAACTAGAAGTGAAAATTTCCAAACCACCATTTCTGCTAGAGTAATTAAAGTTTTATCTAATGGAAATTATTTTATAGAGGGAAGTCGTGAGCTTTTAATCAATGGTGAAAAACAAATCATTCAGCTAAGTGGGGTTATAAGACCTTATGATATTTCTCAGGATAATATGATAGATAGTAAATATATAGCTGATGCGAAAATTCTTTATAAAACCGAAGGTGATATTGACAAATCTACACGCAAGCCTTGGGGAACAAAATTTATGGAGACCATTTGGCCTTTTTAAGCTAAATGGTTTTACATAAAACTTGGCGCATCATTAGAAAATAAAATCAAATCTCCATTTTGAGTTAATTTTGATAAAGCTTGTACAAGTTGAGATTTTTCTTTTAATACATAAAAATCTAATGTAATATATTTTTGCAAAATCGTGCTATTAGCCTCTGAAGTAATAATTACAAAATCAAAACATTCATTGATTATCTTACATAATTTTATATTTTCTTCTTCATTAACTTCAACTATACCAGGAGTTACCAAAATTTTTCTTCCTTGATAGTTTTTACAAAGCTCATAGCTTTGACTCATACCCTTAAAATTTCCATTAAAGCCATCATCTATGATAAATTTAGGTTCTTTAGAAATCACTTGCAAACGATGCTCTACTGCTTTTAATTTCGATACGCTTTTTATAATATTTTCTATTTTAATTCCTAAATAATGTGCAAGCAAAATACATACACTAATATTATAAGCATTAAAAGCACCTAATAAATTCGCATGAAAGTCATAAATACTATCATCTAATCTTATTTTAAAATCTAAACCTTCCAAACTTGCCCTAACATCACTTAAACAATCATCATAAAATTCATTTTCATATAAAGTGCTTGAATGTAAAAAGTATTTTTCCAAGCGCTTAGATTTTAAAGCTTGTAACTTAGCACTGCGGATATTATCTTGAGTTTTAAAATACTCCAAATGCGCCAAACCAATCTCACCAACTATGCAAATTTGAGGATTTAAAAACTCTGTAATTTCTAAAATATCATTTTGCTCTCTTGCGCCAGCTTCTACGATATAAATTTCAGTATTTTTTTCCAAATTTTCATTGATATCTTTTACTATACCCATAAAAGTATTAACACTTCTTGGAGTTTTATAGCACTTAAACTCATCTTTTAAAAGTTCGTATAAAAAATTTTTTATACTTGTTTTTCCAAAACTTGCAGTAATTAGAATAATTTTTAAATTTGGATTATCACAAATCTTTTTATTTGCCTTTTTTATAAATGTATTTTGGTTTATTTGTTCTACCAAAAAGCTTAATAAAAATGCGACTACTAAAGCTTCTAAACCAATCCAAAAAAATGGCATAAATACTAAAGTAAAAAGCGACAAAAATAAAAAATAACGCTTAATTCTAGCAGTAAAAACCAGCTTTTTATCTAAATTTTTATATAAGTATCCACCATATAGCAAAGATAAAGCAAAAACTATAAAATATAAATAAAAATTTCCACTATATAAAGAAAACACAAAAGCAAAATAAGGAATTATTAAAAAATATAAATGCCACAAGGGTTTAGCAAAATGTAAAATTATGCGTGAGAATTTATAAGAGTACCATTGTAAGGCTAAAATCAGGTAAAATCCAAGTAAAAAATTCAAACTTAAAAAAGCTATCATACTAATCATTTTTTAAAAATTCCTCATGTATTTTTTCATTTATAAAATCAGCATGTTTTAAAAAGAAAAAATGATCTCCATCTAATGCAAAAAATTTCCCTTTTTGTGCTAGAGAATGAATAATCGCTCCACTTTTTAAAGGCGTAGCCTTATCTTCATTACCCCAAAAAATCAAAATAGGATTTTTAAGTTTTTGAAATTCATTTTCCAAATTTTCATTAACAACCTTTTTAAAGGTTTCATACATCACTTCATTCATACCTTGAGCGTCTTTGCTAATAAAAAATTTCCTCCAAAAATCTCCGTAAGGAAGATTTTTTAAAATTTTAAATAAGGCTATTTTAAATTTCACTTTAAAACTTTTTGGTAAAACTACACCTGCGCTAGAGAGTAAAATCAAACCTTGAAAATTAGTATTTTGACACATAATAGTCGCAACTTTTCCGCCAAAAGAATGCCCCATTAAATAATCTGCTTTTTGTTCTATCGTAGTTAAAAAATCTTCTACAACCTTGGCATAAGCATAAGAATCCATAGGTGCATCTATACTTGAATTTCCAAAACCAGGCAAATCTAAATAAATTTGTTTAAAATCACTCAAAGGTTTTTCAAAAGCTTGTTTCATAAGCTCTTTATTAGCACCCCAACCATGTAAAATAAGAATTGTTTTTTCACATTTTGGATTGATGATTTCATAACTTAAATTATAAAAATACCCATTAGAATATACTCTAGTTTTTGCCATTTCTAGCCTTTTTTATCTTTGTAAATCTTTTCTAAAAGCATCACAGCTTCATTTAAACGCTCATATTCTTCAAAGTTCAAAAGTACAGCTTCAAATTTATTGTTTTTTACAATCACCACCCTACCATTTTCACTCTTTTTTGTTTTTTCAAGCATAGTACTGAAATTTCTTACCACTTCAGTTGCAGTATAAATTTCATCTTTGCTAAAAGTAGCCATGATTATAATTTACCTTTTTGTCCATTAATGCTGTGAATAAAAGCATAATCAATCTTAATTTGCTTTTCTAATTCTATATTTTTAGCTAAATTATTAATCACATTAGTAAAATCTTCAAATAAATAATTTGCTAATGATCCTGGATTTGGATTGATTTCATTTAAATAAACCTCATCATCTATCACAAAAAAATCACAGCGAATCAAAGCTCCTTTAAACAAAGGATTATAAATTCTTATAAAATTATCCCTTAGTTTTTGTTTTAGCTCTTCACTAATATTTGCTTCACTGACTTTGGAACTTTCTGAAAAACCTAAATATTTTTGTTCAAAATCTAAAATTTCATTTTTTTTAGGCTCTTCAATGATAGAAAATTCCATTTTTTCACCTATCATACAACCTGCTAAGTTATACTCTTTAATATTGCTTACAAATTGTTCAACCATAACATCCTCATCAAATTCAAAAGCAACATCTTTAGCATACTTAAGCTCACTTTCATCTTTAACTATACTTATACCTATACTACTACCCAATCTTGCAGGCTTTAAAATACAAGGAAAGTCCAAAGAAATATTTTGCTCTTTATGTAAATTTAAAACTTTATAATCAAGTGTTTTTACTCCTACGCTTTGTGCATAAAGTTTAGTTAAAACCTTATTAAAAGATAAAACACTAGCTTCTATGCGTGGTCCTATGTATTTTATACCATAAAAATCAAGCAAAGCAGCTATTTTGCCATCTTCACCATCTTTTCCATGTACAATATTTATCGCTATATCAATATCAAGTTTTTTCTCACCTAACATAGTTTTTATAAAAAATCCACCCTGCTTTAACACCAAGGTTTTTTCTTTTTTATAAGCACCACTACTAAAAGTTTTTGCATTCATTTTTTCTTCATCTATAAGAAAAAATTCCTTATTTTTATCACAAAATATAAATTTTTTTTGCACTTTGAGTACTTTTTTTAATACCACAGCACTCACAATGCTAATTTCATGCTCATAAGAATTTGCACCAAAAATTACACCATATATCATTATATTTTTCCTTTTATTATGCTAATTTTTTCAAAGCCTCTTTAATAAGCTCACTAGTATTTTTACTCTCACAAGTTCTTAAAACTTTTAAAATATTTTCTTGTTTAAAGCCAAGTGAAAGTAAGGCTGCTAAAGCTTGTGCTTGGTCTTGATTAGAATTTTCTATATTGATTTTTGCATCACTTAACTCAGCTATAATTCTTTTTGCACTCTTTGGGCCAATACCAGGAACCTTTTTAAATACATTCTCATCGCCATTTTGTAAAGCTGCATAAAAAGTATTAGTATCTAAGCTTGAGCAAAGAGCCATAGCAGTAGTTGCTCCTATACCACTAATTTTAATTAATAATTCAAACATTCTTTGCTCGTTAATATCTAAAAATCCATATAATTTATGAGAGTCTTCTTTAATAATTTGAGTGATTAAAAACTCAACCTTTTGACCTTTTTCAAAATTACTTGAGCAAAAAAGTGATACATAAACACCATAACTTACTCCACTTGAAGTCTTTAAAATTACAAAAGTAGGCTCTTTTTTACTCACTATTCCTTCAATCGCCACTATCATTTAGCTTCTTCCTTGTAATTGCTAATAGAGCGAATTTCATAAACGCTCGTTCCATTTTCAGTATCTATTTTTTCAAGTTCAAAACATTGGATTTTTTCCTCACTATGAGGATGATAACTTAGCACTTTTCTAGGATTTAACAAATTAAATTTAATTTCATTTAGATCTGTCCATTTTCCGCTTTTATTAATAATTTTAGATTGTAAAAGTTCATCTTGAATTTTTTTAAGTTTTTCTATATTTGCTTTTTCTTCTTCTTTTGAAGTTTCTATTTTGTTAGCTAAAACACTTAAACTTTCGATTTTTTGATTAAAATCTTTAATAGTAGCTTTATAAGCTTGCGGTATAGCTCTTTTTGCGCTCATTAGTTCTTTTACTTTTTGCTGTAAAATTCTTACAGAATCTTTACTAACATGAATAATATGCTTAGTATCTTCAATTTCTTTAGCTAAGGCTTCTTGCTCTTTTTTTAACTCTTCAATATGTAAAAGTATTTCTTCTCCACTTTTTTCTTTATCAAAAGCTTTAAGATCTTGAATTACAAGTTTATTGCCACTTCCTTGAATTTTTTCAATATTAATTAGACTTTTAGCACTACAAAAACAATTTCCTCCAAGCTCCTGTATATAAATTTCATCTGCAATAATCTCCCCACCTATAGCCTTTTTAATATTTACCTTTTTAGCTTTAATAATTCCATTTTCCAAGGTTTCAGCTTCTAGTTCTTGAGCCTCACAATATCCTCTTAAAATATTAACTTCAACCTTTTGTCCTATAATGGTGCTTTTATGATGCATATTACCCTTAAGAACCACTTTTTTACCTCTTAAAACAGAATCTTGAGCTATATTACCAGTAACTTCTAGTTCCTGAGCTTCTACGGTAATTCTAGGACCTACGGCATCCTCTAATGAGTTAGTGTTTTTGATCACAACAATTACTCGCTTATCAAAACCAGCCCAAATAGAACCCGTACTTTTAAAATCAACTTTACTAAATTCTAAATAATTTTCTATCTCATAAATAGATTTTCTTTGGATAATAAAACCATCTTTTTTGGCAATATATTTTATACTTTCATCATCTTCTTTTGTTTCAAAATTATCTGAACAAATAACTTTTTCTTTGTTTGTTTTTGGCGGAAGAGTTTTTAAAATTTTAAACCTTAAATCTTTACCATCACTACCTTCTTTTGGCTTAATCTTCTCAATAGCCACCTCATCTTTTCCTATAGGTGCAACATAATTTCTATTCATCACGTCATTGTGTTTTTTTAGATTTTCTAGATAGTGATATTTAATTTCTTCATTTGTAGGCTCTTGTGGATCAACTCCCTTACACACTTCAAATTCAACTTCAAAATCAAATTTTTGTTTTTCCTTAACTTTGGTATTAAAATCAATAATTTGTTTTTTAAAATCAAAATTCCTAAATCCAAGCAAATACTTCTCTTTTATCATCGCTTTATAAATGGCCTCTAAAAGCTCTAGTGCTAATTTATCATGAAAGGCAATAACTTCACTAGCTCTAACATTAGCTTTTAATAAAGTACATATTTCGTTGGTATGCAAACTAATCTCAAAAGCTGGTGAGCGTACAAATTTTTTAAAATAAATTTCTATTTTATACTCTTGTTCTATATTTAAATCATGATTTAAAAATTTTTCATCTTCTTCAAAAATTTTCAATTCTTTTTCATTAACTTTTATCCATTTTTGATTATCATAAGTATAAGAAGTGCTAAAACTTAACAATCTAAAATCAAGCTCTTCAACTTCGCATTTATTTTCAGAAGCAAACATCAAAAGCTCTTTATAAGGGTCTTTAGTATATAAAATTTTCTTCTCTTCCATAGCTTAAGCTTCCTTATTGTATATAAAATTTTGATTTTAGCAAAAATAAAATCAAAATTTAGTTAAAATTATTGCTATAAAAAAATTTTATAATACTCAAACTAATGTTTAAAGAATGAAAATTAATGAGAAAAAATATTGTTTTTAAAAATTTCATCATCAATGCCTTAGGAATTTTATTTTCTAGGATTATGGGCGTTTTAAGAGATATTGTTTTAGCTTTATATTTAGGAGCTGGAATTTATAGTGATATTTTCTTTGTAGCTTTAAAAATGCCTGCTTTTTTTAGAAGAATTTTTGCAGAAGGGGCCTTTGGACAAGCTTTTTTACCAAGTTTTTTAAAAGCAAGTAAAAAAGGTGCTTTTTGCATAAATATCTTATTGCAATTTAGCATTATTGTTTTTTTAACCTGTGTTTTAGTAAGTTTTTTTGCTGAATTTTTTACAAAAATTTTCGCCTTTGGCTTTAATAAAGAAACGATTATCCTAGCCGCGCCTTTAGTTTCTATTAATTTTTGGTATTTGTTTTTTATTTTTTTAGTAACTTTTTTAGGCTCTTTGTTAAATTACAAACAAAATTTTTTCATCACTTCTTTTTCTGCTTCATTTTTTAATCTTTTTGTTGTCATTGCAGGTTTTTTTGTCAATCAAGATGAGCCTTTAGAGGCTTTGTATTATTTTTCATATGCGACTGTTTTAAGCGGTCTAGCTCAACTTATATGGCATATTTTTGCTTTAAAAAACACTAGAATTTTAAAAAGTATGTATTTAAGCATAAAACTTAAAAAAATAAAAACTAATTTAGATAAGTTCCACTCTACTTTTACTCATGGACTTTTAGGCTCTTCAGCAAACCAAATTAGTTCATTATTAGATACTACTATAGCTAGTTTTTTAATGGCCGGAAGTATTTCATATTTGTATTATTCTAATAGGGTTTTTCAGCTTCCTTTAGCTCTTTTTGCAATCGCTCTAAGTCAAGTAAGCTTCCCAAAAATACTAAGACATTTAAAAGCAAATGAAGAACAAAAAGCCTTAGCTTTTATGCAAAAAGCTTTTGAGTATTTAAGCGTACTTTTGATTTTAGCTAGTATAGTAGGGATTATTTTAGCTAAAGAAATTGTGGAGTTTTTATTTCAAAGAGGAAATTTTAATCAAGAAGATACAAAAATCACTGCATTTTTATTACAAGCTTATCTTTTAGGACTTTTACCTTTTGGTTTGCAAAAACTTTTTTCTTTATGGCTTTATGCTAAATTTAAACAAAAAATAGCCGCTATAATAGCCTTTAAAACACTTTTTATATCAGCATTTTTTAGCATAGTGATTATTTTACTTATCAAAGAAGAAGCTTATAAAAGCTTAGGTATTGCACTCGCCTCATCTATTAGTGCTTTTTATTTATTGTATGCTAATATTAAAGAATTTGGTTTTAAAAATCTTTGGGGTATTTTTAGGGTTAAATTTTGGCTTATAAGTATAGTATTTTTAAGTTTATTTGCTTTAGGCTTATTTGAGATTAAAGATATTTTAATACAATTTTTAATTGAAATTTATCATTTTTTTAAAGGCTTATTTTAATGATTTTTTTTGATAGTGTTTTAAAGAAAAAATGCGAATTTATCCCACATGAGGCAAAAAAAGCAAATATTTATTTATGCGGACCTACTGTATATGATGATGCACATTTAGGACATGCAAGAAGTAGTGTATGTTTTGATTTTTTAAGAAGAGTTTTACTAGCAAGTGATTATGAAGTAATTTTTGCTAGAAATTACACTGATATTGATGATAAAATCTTAAAAAAAATGCAAGAAAGTGGTAAAAGCTTAGAAGAAATTACAAATTTTTATATTAAAAGATATGAAGAGGATATGAAAACACTTAATATCTTAGAGCCTAACTTTAAGCCAAAAGCTACAGCTTATATTGAGCAAATGATTACTTATATAGAAAAGCTTTTAGAATTAAACCTAGCTTATAAACTTGAAGATGGAATTTATTTTGATACCAGCAAGGATGATAAATACTTTTATATTTCTAAAAGAAACTTAGAAGATAATCAATCGCGCTTAGAAGAAAGTGTGGCTAAAAAAAATGATAGCGATTTTGTCTTGTGGAAATTTGATGAAAAATTTTATCCTGCAAGCTTTGGCAAAGGGAGACCAGGTTGGCACACAGAATGCGTTGTGATGATAGAGAGTCTTTTTAAAGATAAACTTGATATTCATGCAGGGGGCATAGATTTACTTTTTCCTCATCATGAAAATGAAGCTTGTCAGTGTCGTTGTAAAAACAATCATGAGTTGGCTAATTTTTGGCTGCATAATGGCTTTGTGCAAATTAATGGCGAAAAAATGAGCAAAAGCTTAGGAAATAGTTTTTTTCTAAAAGATTCTTTAAAACTTTTTAGTGGAGAGGTTTTGAGATTTTATCTTTTAAGCGTACATTATAGAGCACATTTTAACTATGCTTTAGAAGACTTACAAGCTACTAAAAAAAGACTTGATAAATTTTACCGCTTAAAAAAACGCTTAAATTTAAATGCTTTTATAGATGAAAAAACTACCATAGAAAGTGAAGTAGCTAAAAATATCTTAGAAGTTTTAAATGATGATTTAAATACCTCTAAAGCCTTGGCTTTACTTGATGAGTTTATCAATGAAAGTAATATTTATTTAGATAAAAACTCAAAAGACAAAGCTTATAAAATACAAGTAGAAAAAACTTTAAAAGAACTTGCTTTTATTTTTGGTATAGGTTTTATAGATACTATAAAATATTTTCAATTTGGCATTAGTGAAGAAAAATGTCAAGAAATAGAAGAAAAAATCACTCTACGCAACAAGGCAAAGCAAGAAAAAAACTATGCCCTAGCAGATCAAATCCGTGATGATTTAGCTAAAGAGAATATTCTTTTAATGGATACACCAAATGGTGTGGTATGGGAGAAAAATGGATAAAAATTACAAAGAAATGAAGCTTAAAGAGGTATTTACTCGCTTTAAGCCTTATTATAAAGATTATTGGTTTTATTTTGTTTTAGCTATTATTGGCATGCTTTTAACTAGTGGTGGCACAGCTGCTAGTGCATACATCATAGAGCCTATTTTAAATAAAATTTTTATAGAAAAAAATGTTGATTTGCTTTATTATATGCCTTTACTTGTTGTTTTAATTTATGCTTTAAAAAATCTTGGTGCTTATATGCAAGTTTATTATATATCTTATGTTGGGACAGATATTTTAAGAAGATTAAGAGAATTAGTTCTTGGCAATCTTTTACGCTTAGATATGAGCTTTTTTCATAAATACAGAAGCGGAGAATTAATCAGCCGGTGTACTTCTGATATTGGAGCTTTACAAAATATAGTTTCTACTATCATACCTGAAATTTTAAGAGAAAGTTTAACCGCGATTGGACTTTTAAGTGTTGTTATTTATCAAAGTCCAAAACTTGCTTTTTTTGCTTTAGTTATTTTACCTTTAGCAATTTACCCTCTTGCTATTTTTGCTAAAAAAATCAAAAAAATAGGACGCAATACTCAAGAAAAAAGTTCTGATCTTACTTCAAGATTAAGTGAAATCTTTTCTAATATAGAGCTTATTAAAGCATCTAATGCAGGTAAAAATGAAATGCAAAAATTCAGCCAAACTAATAGCGAAGTTTGTAAACTTTCCTTAAAAGGCATTAGAATTGAGGCTTTAAGTAGCCCTTTAATGGAATCTATGGGTTCAATTGGTTTTGCTGTGGTGATTATAGTGGGTGGTAAAGAAGTAATCGATGGAAGTTTAAGTATAGGTTCTTTTTTTAGCTTTACTACAGCTTTATTTATGGCTTACACTCCTATTAAAAGACTTTCTTCACTTTATACAAGATTACAAAATGCAGTAGCAGCTAGCGAGAGAACTTTTTATTTAACTGATTTAGAACCACAGATTAAAGGTGGTAAAGAAAAACTTACAGAAAATATCCAAAATATTCATTTTAAAAATGTCTCTTTAAGCTATCAAAAAGATAAAAAGGTATTAAAAGATGTAAATTTTTCTTTTAATAAAGGAGAAATTCTAGCCTTAGTTGGATCAAGCGGTGGAGGAAAATCTTCTATTATCAATCTTTTAATGTATTTTTTTGAAAAAGATAGTGGTGAAATTTTAATCAATCAAAAAGACATTAGTTCTTTTGATATTGTTAGTTTAAGAGAAAATATTTCTTTAGTAACTCAAAATATTTATATATTTAATGACACTATAGCTCAAAATATTGCTTATGCTAAAGAATACGATGAAGCGCGTGTAATAGAGGTTTTAAAACAAGCTAATGCTTATGATTTTGTTCAAGAGCTTGGTGGTATACATACTGAATTAAAAGAGCATGGAAAAAATCTCTCAGGTGGGCAAAAACAACGCATTGCTATAGCAAGAGCTTTATACAAAAATCCTCAAATTTTAATTTTTGATGAAGCAACTTCAGCACTTGATAATGAAAGTGAAAAAGCCATAGTAAAAACTATAGAAAACTTAAAAAAAGATCGCTTAATACTTATCATCGCTCATAGACTTAGCACCATAGAAAACGCTGATAAAATCGCTGTGCTTGATAAAGGAAAAATAGCTTCTGTAGGAAATGATGCTTATTTGATGCAACATTGTGAAATTTATCAAAAATTAAAACAAAAAGCACAAAAAACTGATAAAGTCAAAGAAAATGAAAACTAAGAATTATCATTTTTTTAGTACAATATGCTATTTTGTAAAAAAGGAAAAATATGACTTATGAAAGCTTAAAACCTTTAATATATAAATTAGATCCAGAAAATGCTCATGCTTTAGCTGAATTTAGCATGCGAACGCTAGATTGTATATTTCCTGGAGGGCTTAGTTTTTTTGCAAAAGATTGTGTAATAAATGATGAAATTTTAAATCAAGAAATTTTTAATTTAAATTTTTATAATCCTGTGGGCTTAGCAGGTGGCTTTGATAAAAATGCAACTATGATAAGACCGCTAAGTGCTTTAGGTTTTGGCTTTTTAGAATATGGAACTTTCACCCCAAAACCTCAAAGTGGCAACGAAAAACCTAGACTTTTTAGACTTGTTGAACAAGAAAGTATTCAAAATGCTATGGGTTTTAATAATAAAGGTAAAGATGCTATCGCAAAAGAAGTAAAAAAAGTCTATCCTTTTAGCATACCTTTAGTGGCAAATATAGGCAAAAATAAAATCACTCCAAATGAAGAAGCTATTAATGATTATATTATTTTATTAAAAGAATTTAAAGATTTGTGTGATTTATTTGTGATTAATATATCCTCTCCAAATACCAAAAATTTAAGAGATTTACAAAGTGAAGAATTTGTAAGCATCTTATTTAATCAAGCAAAAGAAATTACAAATAAACCTGTGATTTTAAAAATTGCTCCAGATATGAATATAGATAGTGCAATTTCACTTTGCAAAAGTGCAATTAAAGCAAAAGCTGATGGTATTATCATGGCAAATACTAGTATAGATTATTCTTTGATTGATAATACAAGAACCTTTGGCGGAATTAGTGGTAGATTAATCACCCAAAAAAGTGCGACATTTTTTAAAGAAGTAGCTAAAGAAATTTATAAAGATACTATTTTAATAGCAAGTGGTGGTATAGATAGTGCCGAACTTGCTTATGAGCGCATTAAAAATGGAGCTAGTTTAGTTCAAATTTATACAGCTATGATTTTTAAAGGACCAAGCATTGTTAAAAATATCAATCAAGGACTAATTGAGCTTTTAAAACAAGATGGTTTTAATCATATTAGTCAAGCTATAGGAGTTAATTTTAAATGATTAATTATAAAAAAATCACCCTTGAAAATGAACTTGAAATTTATACTTTACCTGTAAATAAAAAAAGTGGGGTTATAAGTATAGATATTTTTTATAAAGTTGGTTCAAGAAATGAAAAAATGGGAAAAAGTGGCATAGCTCATATGCTTGAACATTTAAATTTTAAAAGTACGAAAAATTTAAAAGCGGGTGAATTTGATGAAATAGTTAAAGGTTTTGGTGGAGTAGATAATGCGAGCACTGGCTTTGACTATACGCATTATTTTATAAAATGCTCTAGTGAAAATTTAGATAAATCCTTATGGCTTTTTGCTGAATTAATGCGTAATTTAAATTTAAAGGATGATGAGTTTCAACCCGAAAGAAATGTAGTTTTAGAAGAAAGACGTTGGAGAACTGATAATAATCCTTTAGGATATTTATATTTTAGATTATACAATCATGCCTTTTTACATCATCCATATCATTGGACTCCAATAGGCTTTTTTAAAGATATACAAAATTGGAAAATAGAAGATATACAAGATTTTCATCAAACTTTTTATCAACCCAAAAATGCTATTTTGCTTGTGAGTGGCGATATTAATGAAGATGAAGTTTTTACTTTAGCTAAAAAACATTTTCAAGATATAAAAAACACCAAAGAAATCCCTATAGTTCATGAAAAAGAACCTGAACAAGATGGTGCTAAACGCGTGATCTTGCACAAAGAAAGCGATACGCAACTACTAGCACTTGCATACAAAATTCCTGCATTTAATCATGAAGATATGCCAAAACTTTGCGCATTGAGTGAGCTTTTAGGAAATGGAAAAAGTTCTTTAATAAGTGAAATTTTAATTGATAAATTAGAACTTATCAATGAATTTTACGCTTATGCAAGTGAAAATATAGATGAGAATTTATTTATATTTATTTGTGTTTGCAACGAAGGTATAGAAGCAGAAGATGTTGAAAAAGAGCTTTTGAAAATTCTTGAAGATGTAAAAAATGCTAAATTTGATGATGCTATCATGGAAAAAATCAAAAATACTGTAAAAAGTGATTTTATTTTTTCATTAAGCAATGCAAGTAGCGTTGCAAATATTTATGGATCTTATCTTGCAAAAGGTGATTTAAAACCTTTGCTTGATTATGAAAAAAATATAGAAAATCTAAGCAAAGATGATTTAATTCATTGTGCTAGAAAATATTTCAATGAAAACAAATCCACTACAATAATCTTAAAAAGGGGTGAAAATGGACAATAACATCATCATAGGAGCAATGACAGCTTTAATAACTCCATTTAAAAATGGAAAATTAGACGAACAAACTTATCACAAACTCATCAAAAGACAAATAGCAAATGGAATTGATGCAATAGTGCCTGTTGGAACAACCGGAGAAAGTGCCACCTTAACCCATGAAGAACATAGAATTTGTATAGAAATAGCTTTAGATGCTTGCAAGGGAAGTTCTTGTAAGGTTTTAGCAGGAGCGGGGAGCAATGCTACACATGAAGCTGTAAGTTTGGCTAAATTTGCACAAGAACATGGGGCCGATGGAATTTTAAGCGTTACTCCATATTATAACAAACCCACACAAGAAGGTTTGTATTTACATTATAAAGAAATAGCAAAAAGTATAGATATACCTGTGCTTTTATACAACGTGCCAGGAAGAACAGGTTGTGAACTTCAAACAGAAACTATTATAAGATTATTTAGAGATTGTGAAAATATTTATGGAGTAAAAGAAGCTAGTGGGAGTATTGATAAATGCGTTGATTTGCTAGCACATGAGCCTAGAATAATGCTTTTAAGCGGGGAAGATGCAATTAATTATCCTATACTTTCAAATGGCGGTAAAGGTGTGATTTCAGTTACTTCAAATTTACTTCCTGATATGATTTCAAAATTAACTCATCTAGCTTTAGAAGAAAAATATATTGAAGCTAAAAAAATTAATGATGAGTTGTATAATATCAATAAAATTTTATTTTGCGAAAGCAATCCTATACCTATTAAAGCAGCAATGTATATAGCAGGTTTAACTCCTACTTTAGAATATCGTTTGCCACTTTGTAAACCTAGTGATTGCAATTTAGCAAAAATAGAAGCGATTATGAAAAACTATAATATCAAAGGATTTTAATGGATACTTTTTTTCAAAACAAAACTTTAGTAATTAGCGGTGGAACAAGAGGGATTGGTAAAGCTATTGTATATGAGTTTGCAAAAGCAGGAGCTAATGTAGCTTTTACTTATAATTCTAACGCAGATTTAGCTCAAGAAATTGTAAAAGATTTAGAAAATAACTATAAAATCAAAGCTAAAGCTTATGAGTTTAACATACTTGAACCAGAAACCTATAAAGACTTATTTGAAAAAATCGATCAAGATTTTGACAGAATAGATTTTTTCATCTCTAATGCTATTATCTCAGGTCGTGCCGTTGTAGGTGGATATACTAAATTTATGAAATTAAAACCTCGTGGAATAAATAATATTTTCACAGCAACTGTAAATGCTTTTGTAGTTGGAGCACAAGAAGCAGCAAAAAGAATGGAAAAAGTTGGTGGGGGTAGTATATTATCTATTTCTTCAACAGGAAATTTAGTGCATATTGAAAACTATGCAGGACACGGTACAGCAAAAGCAGCAGTTGAGGCTATGGCAAGATATGCTGCAACTGAACTTGGTTCTAAAAACATTCGCGTAAATGTAGTAAGTGGTGGGCCAATTGACACTGATGCGCTTAAAGCATTTACAAATTATGAAGAAGTTAAAAATGCAACTATTAATCTTAGCCCACTAAACCGTATTGGACAGCCTCAAGATTTAGCAGGAGCATGTTTATTTTTATGTTCTGATAAAGCAAATTGGATCACAGGACACACCTTAATCGTAGATGGTGGTACAACTTTTAAATAATTCATTACCCCATTTTGGGGTATTTTCTTTAAACACAAGGATTAATAAACAATGAATTTACCTAATATCTTAGCATTTATAAGGATATTATTAGCCCCGCTTTTATTTTTTTTGCTTATTAATGATTTTGAAAATATTCATCCTAGTTGGGTAAATTATTTTGCTTGTGTTGTTTTTGGTATAGCCGCTTTAACTGATTTTTTTGATGGTTATATTGCAAGAACTTGGAATCAAACCACAAAACTTGGAGCCATTATAGATCCACTAGCTGATAAAATGCTTGTTTTGGCTGCTTTTTTAGGATTATTACTCACCCAAAAAGCTGACCCTTGGATGATTTATATTATTTTAGTAAGAGAATTTTTTATAACCGGTTTTCGAGTGGTTATGGTGAGTGAAAAATTTGATGTGAGTGCTTCTTTTGCAGGAAAAATAAAAACAACCTTTCAAATGATAGCTATTATATTTTTAATCATGCAATGGCCTTTTGCTAATACATTGTTGTTTATTGCCTTAGTACTTACACTTTATTCAGCCTTTGAATACATACTAGCTTATATAAAACATTTAAAAAAGGTATAATTTGAAATCATATTTATTTTTATTTATTATCTTAGCTATTGGCTTTAAATTTTATTCTTTTAGCTTTTTAATAACGCTTTTGGTTATATCTTTTTTAATTTTTTTTCACGAGCTAGGACATTTTTTAGCCGCAAAACATATGAGGGTTGATGTAGAGATTTTTAGCATAGGTTTTGGAAAAGCTGTTTTTAAAAAAACCTACAAAAATACAGAATACCGCTTATCTGCTCTACCTTTTGGTGGTTATGTTAAACTTAAAGGACAAGATGATTTAAATCCTAGTGAAAAAAATTACGAACCAAATAGCTATAACACTCTAAGTCCTCTAGCTAGAATTTACATACTTTTTGCAGGACCATTTTTTAACTTTTTTCTAGCATTTTTGCTTTATGTAGCCATAGGTTTTTTAGGTGTGCAAAAACTTGCACCTGTTATTGGTAATATAGCACCAAACTCAGCTGCACAAAAAGCAAATTTACAAATTGGAGATAAAATCCTAGCTATAGATGGAGTTAAAATTCAAAGCTTTGAAGAAATTGGCAAACTTGTACATATAAAACCAACCTTACTTAGCATAGAACGTGATGGTAAACTCATCAACGTCACCCTAGTCCCGCAAATTGATCAAGGCTATAATGAGTTTTATCAAAAAGTTCAAAAACCATTAATAGGTATAGCACCTAAGAGTGAGTTTGTCACTATTTATCATCCAGGAATTAGTAGTTTAAAATACGCTTATGAAGAAAGCATAGAGGCTTCTTTGCTCATTTTTAAAGGACTTGCTAAAATCATCAGCGGGGAATTAGATGCTAAAAATATGGGTGGAATCATCACTATGGTTGATATAACCTCCAAAGCAGCAAATACTAGCATAGTGGTTTTATTTTTAATCACAGCTTTAATTTCTATCAATCTTGGAGTGTTAAATTTACTTCCTATTCCAGCACTAGATGGAGGACATATACTTTTTAATCTTTATGAATTAATCTTTAAAAAAGAAGTACCAAAAGTATGTTTTGAATATCTTAGTTATTTTGGCATGGCTTTGCTTTTAAGTTTAATGGTGTTTGTAACTTATAATGATATCACGCGTTTTATGAGTAATTAATAAGCCCTAGTGGCAAAATCATAACGGTTAAATTCGCCTATATTATTTTTACGGTAAAAGCTATTATAAAATTGCTTACTTAAACTTTGCTCATAATTTAGTCTAAATCTTACCCACATTGCTGTTTGATCTTTAGCACTAGTTTTTTCATCTTGATAATTAAGTGATAAATCTAAAATAGAAATTGGAGAATAAGTAATATTATATTGATTTTGCAATTCTTTTATATTAGAATTAACATTTAAAACATTCAAATATGGTAAATCAAATACAACTCCAAGCTCTGTACTATCATCACTATCGTTTTCTTTAATCTTGTAGTGATTAGCATATGCTTTAAAATAATGACCAAATTGTAATTCAGCGCCAAAACTATTTTTAGTATAAGCTTCTTTATATTGATCATTAAAATAATTAAAGCCAAAATTAAACTCATCAAATTCATAACGATTAATAAGGCCCAAAGAATAAGCTTGTTCTAATTGCCCTATTCTTGCTTGTTTTTCTAAAAGCAAAGTAGCATTATCATAATCTAGTATAGAATTAATATTTTTAATATTTACATTTAAAGCATTATAATCCAAACTTGCCTCTGTTTTATCTTTGGAACTTAAATTTAAAACCTGTCCCAAAGACTTACTAGCAAAGGATTCAAAATCAATATTTTGAGTTTGATATTCTTGTGGCTTTTGAAAAAATACCTGTTTAGAAACTGTATTTGCTTTTTGTTTTTTAGTAATGTTGGCTTCGCCCTCACTTAAACTTTCCTCTAAATTTAAAGCAAATGCATTTATGCATATACAGCTTAAAAAAATGTATTTTTTCACTCAACCTCTTATTTATATATGCTTTTTATATTCTATTTCACTTATCATCCTTTCATTTATATCTTGAATTTGCTTAATATGAGCATAAATTTTTCTTTCCTCTTTAACAAGCTGATCATTTTTTATATAATTAAATAATCCTTCTATATAAGAATTTAAATCTTTATTTAAAATGAAAATATTATCTTTAGAATCAAATTTAGCCAAATTTTTATCTTCTATATATTCTACTTTAGAATTAATCACACAAGAACAAGCCAAATATGTTTTTAAACAACATTCCAAATAAAGTAAAATTTTATTAGTATCCATACTTGTTTTAGAAATTTCATCTAGTAAAATTTTAGCCTTTTTATCAACTCCAGTAAAAACTTCCTGAAATTCTTCTAAACTCGAATTAGAATTTTTAGCAACCTCATAAGCTTCATTGGTTATTTCTTTAATATTGCCCATTTGTTCTATGAGAGTATTTATCATCGTAGAAATTTCCTTAGCTGCAACTTGAGTTTTTTCAGCCAAAGTTCTAACTTCATCAGCCACAACAGCAAAACCTCTTCCATGCTCTCCTGCACGCGCAGCCTCAATAGCAGCATTTAACGCTAAAAGATTAGTTTGTTCTGTAATATCTTCAATAATACCTATAAAAGAAGAAACACTATTAATTTGTTGAGAAAAAGTATCCATTAAAGTATGAATTTGCCCTATATTTACACCCAAATTACCCAAATCACTTGAAATTATTTCTGCATTTTTTGCACTTTTAGAAGAATGGATGGAAATATCATTTGCTTGATCATACACCTCATGCATAATATTTGCAGTTTCATTCAACTTTGTATTAATAAGCGCCAATTCTTTTTGCAAAGAATTAGACATATCCTTAGAAACATTTTCCACTATAACGCTTTTTACAGATAAGTTTTGAGTTTTTTCTATCTCCAAAGTCGCCTCATTAATAATTTTAGCATTATAAGCAAAAGCACCCATTAAACCTTCTAATCTTGCTTTTCTATAAAATCTTTGCTCTTTCACAGCTAAAATCGCATTAAGAATTTCTCTATTAAAAGCTTCTATTTGATCTGCTAAATCATTCACAACCCAACTTAATTGTCCTACACCAGATTTTTCAAAAGGTATATGTGTAATTCTTGCTTCCAAATTACCTTTTGCAAGTTCATTCAATACTTGAGTAGATCTTAAAACTTCTTTATTTCTATAATAAGCACTAGCAATACCAAATAACACTATAGAAGTTCCTAAAACACAAAAAACAAAGCCAAATGTTTTACCTTCCATTATTTCCAATACAGCCATCAAACAAAATAAAAATAAAGCAAAATAATTCACAAATTGATTAATATTATATTGATAAAACCAATTCTTCATAACTCATCCCCTTTTGGCTTAAAATTTCATCTAACATCTTTCTTGATGCTTTCTTCCCACCTTTTTGTTCTTCTAGCAATAGCTCTTTATATATTTTTTCTATTTTTTCAACAGCTTCCCTTCTGGGATTTAAGCGCATAGAGTGATAACCAACTATCTCGCCACTAGCGTCAAATGAAGGCGTAATAAAGGCCAAAACCCAATAAAAAGATCCATCTTTGGATAAATTTTTTACGTAAGCAATAACTTCTTTTTTATTTTTTATACCCTCCCAAAGAATTTCAAAAACAACCTTTGGCATATCAGGATGACGCACGATATTATGAGGTTTCCCTAAAAGCTCAAATTCTTTATATCCCGAAAGTAGGATAAAATTTCTATTGCAATATATTATTCTACCAATTTTGTCGGTTTTTGAGATAATAATTTGTCCATCATTAAAGAATTTTTCATTTTTTGTAGGTTGATTTTTTTGCACCTGCTCCCCCCCCCCCGTATTTTTAAATTAAATATATAATTATATTTTTAAAAATAAAGCGAAAATAAAATTATTGTTTTCCTTTTTTTAATTGACGTATTAAAAATCTTGCAGGATGAGTAGCGTGCAAAAAATCTTTTTCTATTTTTGGCTCATCAAAGATTAATGCACTAAGCATTCTAGCTCCAATAATAGCACTAGCAAAAGCTCTGGATCCATGAGCGATAGAAAAATACAAAGGAATAAATTCATTTGGTGCTACTTGACTTTTATTTTTATGCCATAAAAGTGCTTTGTAATTTTGCATATAAAAATTTTCATCATAGGCTTGACCTATTATAGCAAATCTATCACTAGAATATGATCTAAATCCTACTTTTCCACCCATAATTTTTAAATTTTCATCATGTAAAAACTCTTTTATATTTTCAATATTTTGCAAATCATCGTTTTTCAAAAGCATTGTATCTTGATTGAGCCTATTATAACTTGCACCAATAAGTTGCAAATTTAATTCTTCATTGATAGGGCAAATATAACCTTTTGAAGATAGAGCATGAATATTTTTTAAAAATGGTTTTAAGTGAGTACATTGACCTCTAACACTGCTTAATTTCATATATTTATACTCTAAAAATTGCTTAACACCAGCACCTTGAGCATAAATTAACACATCATAATCTTTTAATTTTTTTTGATTTTTAAATTGCAAAGAAAACTTTTCATTTTCATAAGAATAATCTTTAAATTCATACTCAAAAAAAACATTAGCTTTACTTTTTTTAAAAAGCTCTTTTACTACTTTTTGTGGACTTATACATGCTCCATCTTTTAAAAAAGCTTGATTATTGATAATTTCAAATAAAACATTATCTTTTTGACTATTAAAACGCTCTTGCATAAGCTCATTATGAGCAAATTCATAAACCCCTTGTGGAGTTAAATTTAAAATTTGCCTATAAAATCTACTTGCCTCTAAAAAAGCATATTGTGAAAACTCGCCCAGTAAAACATCTGGTTTTAAAATCAAAGAACTTAAAATTCCATTGATATTTCCAGAAGCACCTTTACCTAATGAATTTTCTTTTTCAAAAACATCTACTTGAATATTTCTTAAAGAAAGCTCATAAGCTATACTCGCTCCAGCTATACCTGCTCCAATTATAGCTATTTTTTGAATCTCTTTTTTTAAACTTGGAGTGTTAAAATAAGCAAATTTATCTTCAAAACCAAGGCCATTAAAAACAGCTTGTATCATTTCTCTTTTTCTAAAACCTTTGATCTTTTGCACTTGAAAATTATTATTAATCAAAGCTTTTTTTAAAACGCTTGCGGAAGAAAAAGTTAAAATCTTGGTACTTATTTTTGAATTTTTAGCAACTTTGTTTATAACATCCTCATCAAACATCTCTTGGTTTTTAGCAGGTGCAAAACCATCTAAATACCAAACATCAGCTTTAAAATCTAAATTTTGCAACTTTTCTTTAGCATCACCAAATACCAAATCTAAAAAACAATCTTGAAAATAAAATCTATAAACTCCATCTCTACATGGGGGATAAAATTTTAAAAACTGCTCTAAAAACTCTTTAAATTCCTCATAAAAACCAAGGTTTTTATAAATTTCTCTTAATTTATCTTTTTCTATATAAAAATTTTCAAAACTAAGATAAAATAGTCTTTGATTCTCTTTTTTTTCTTTTATAAAACGCTTTAAAGTAAGGAAAAAATTTAAGCCAATGCCAAAACCAAGTTCTGCAATGATAGTTTGTTTTGCTTGAAATTCAAAAGCATTAGTATAGATAAATTCACTCTCGCTTAAACCATCGCTAGAATTAAAATAATAATCATCAAAATCTAAAGAAAAAGGCGCATTGTTTTTAATGATAATATTTGCTTTTTTCATTGATTTTTATAAAAATAACTCTCTATACCATTAGCAATACCAATAGCTAATAATTCTTGAAAATTCTTATTTGTTAATCTATTTCTTTCACCAGGATGACTAATATAACCTGTCTCAATCAATATAGCAGGCATTTGTGCACCCACTAAAACCCAAAAAGGAGCTTCTCTAACCCCGCCATCAACAACTTTATATTTTTTTCTTACATTGCTCAAAATACTTTTTTGTACATCAATAGCCAATTTATTTGAAGCAACGATTTTTTCACGGTTTAAAAAATTTAAAAAGGTTTGCTTAGAAAAATAATTCATCTCTTCGAAATCTGATTGATTTTCTAGTTCAGCAGCCTTTTTACTTCTTTCGCTTCTTGCAGGCGACAAAAAGAAAGTTTCAATACCTTCAAGAGTTTTAGCTCTTTGTTTATTTGGAGCTGCATTTGCATGGATAGAAATAAATAAATCTGCCATTTTTTCATTAGCCATAGAAGTTCTATCTCTTAAGTTTATAAATTTATCCGTACTTCTTGTGTAATAAATTCTATATCCTCTTTTTTTTAGTTCATTTCCAAGTTTTAAGGCCACACTTAAAACCACATCTTTTTCTCTAACTCCCTTATCACCCAAAGTACCTGGATCTTTACCTCCATGACCTGGGTCAATCACTATGATTTTACCTGACTTTTTAATAGTAACTTTTGTTGTTTTAGAGGTAGTTTTTGTCGATGCTTTTTTAATCTTTTTTTCAAAACCTATAAACAACTCATCATCGTCCAAATCAAGACTAGCTTTAAAATCACTAGTGGAATTTAAAACAACTCTTACTGTGGTTTTATTAAACTGCACTATTGTAATAAATTGATTTTTGTTAATATCAATTTTTTTTCTATCACCTTCTAGAATGGCTTCAAAACTCACAATAGAACGATATGTTTTACCATCTTTAAAAGAATTAATTTTAATATCTTCAATATCAATATCATTGTTTAATTTTAAACTAACACCGTTTTTATCTTTACTTGATTTTAAAATATATAAAGGCTCTTTTTTAATAACTTCTTTTTTTGCTTCTGTTTTTTTAACTTCATTTTGCTTTTTAACTATAGGTTTGGGTTCTTCTTTTTTTTCTACTTTTTCAAGCCCCATAAAAAGACTTTGATCTTTAAGCTCTATTTTGATCTTTAATTCTTTTTTTGAGCTTAAGACCAAACGCATACTTGTTGGGTTAAATTGCGACACGATAATATCAAAATCTTTAAATTCAAAAGTTCTCTTAGGTCCTTTTAAAATTCCATCAAAATCTGCAACATAACGAAAATTCTTATCACCTTTAAGAGTAAAGTTTTTAATGTCTTTTTGGCTGATTTTTTCACTTAAATCAAGCAAGATACCATTATCTAATTTTTTAACATCAAGCACAAAAAGCTCTTTTTGCGCCGGAGTTTTTTTATCTTCTTTTTTATCTTCTTTTTTATCTTCTTTTTTATCTTCTTTTTTATCTTCTTTTTTATCTTCTTTTTTATCTTCTTTTTTATTAGTAGAAGCTGTGGTATTAGTTTCAATTTTTGCTTGTTCTTTTTTTATTTTTTGATCTTGTATGACCTTTAAAGCATTTTTTAAACGTGAAATTTCTTCTTCGCTTACTCCACTTTCTTTAAGCTCTTGTACATAAGCCTTATCATCAAAACCTAAAGAATTTGAACTTATGATTAATCTTTTTAAAATCTCATTTTTTTCTTCATTATTATCATTAATCACACTTTGTATATACAAAGATTTTAACTGCTGGTGTAATTGTAATTTTTCTTCTGAATTAGAAGTTAAAAAATTTTGATCAAATTTCTTAACTTCTGCATTAGCAAAAACACTAAGACATGATAATAAAAAAATAAAAAATATTCTAAGCATCTTCACCATTAACTAATTTTTTCATTAGCTCTTCTACACTAATAAGCTTATCTAGTCTATATCCATTAGCCCCTGTAAAAAATAAGCCTGTTTCTTTTTTGCCACTCCAAGCATCATATAATCTATCTGCTATACAATAGCCCACTTTAGTAGCTTCCTTACCTCTACCACATGGTGCAACACAATTACTTACACAAGAAATTTTTGGCCCCATTCTTTTATCAACTAAATTTAAAAGATTAGTTCTTACTCCTCTTGCAGGATAGCCAACTGGAGATTTTAAAAGCTCAATATCTTCTTTTTTGCAATCTAGCAATACTTGTTTAAAATCATCACTCGCATCACATTCAAAAGTTCCTATAAAACGAGTTCCCATTTGAACGCCACTTGCTCCTAAAGACATCATCTTTTCTATATCTTGCTTATCCCAAATTCCGCCTGCAGCAATTAATGGTATATCTCCCCAGTTTTTAATTTCTTGCGCAACTTGTGGCACTACATTTTCTAGTTGATACTCATCCATTAAACATTGCTCATAAGTAAAACCCTGATGTCCTCCACTTTTTGGTCCTTCAACTATAACTGCATCAGGTAAGCGATTGTATCTGCTTTGCCATCTTTTGCAAATAATTTTTAAAGCCTTAGCAGATGATACAATAGGCACCAAAGCAACATCAGGATAATCTTGTGTAAATTCAGGTAAATTTGTAGGAAGTCCTGCTCCTGAAACTATTACATTAAAACCAACTTCACAGGCATTACGTGCAATTTGCGCATAATTATTACTTGCATATAAAATATTACAACCCAAAGGTGCGTCTTTACAAACCTTTCTAGCATTATCTATCAAAGCTTTTAAACCTGCTTTTGAATAAAAATTATCGCTACCATAGGGTTTTGCATTAAGTTCTTTATCTATATGTGTTCTATTTTCATAATACCCAGTTCCCACTGAAGAAATAATCCCTAAACCACCATTTAAAGAAACTGCAGAAGCAAGCTTATCCCAACTTATACCAAGCCCCATTCCACCTTGAAAAATAGGATATTTTATCTCATGCTTTCCAATTTTTAAAGCTTTAAAACTCATTATATTACCTTTAATTTTGCAAATTTTCTTTTTCCAACTTGTATAATATATTCACCACTTTCTAGCTGGTATTGTTCATCTTGAACTTTTTCTCCATTAATACTTACCGCATTAGAATTAATCAATCTTCTAGCAGCTGAAGTAGAACTTTCCATTTTACACTCTACTATAGCTTTTGCAAGCCAAATACTACCTTCTAAAGTAAAACTTGGCATATCGCTAGGAAGCTCTTTTGCGCTATGGACTTTGTCAAATTCTTCCTTAGCTTTTAAAGCATATTCATTTGAGTGAAAACGAGCTGTTATTTCTAAAGCTAAATTTTCCTTAGCTTTTTTAGGATGCAATGAGCCATTTTTAATATCATCTTTCATTTGTGAAATTTCATTTAAACTTTTTTCACTTAAAAGCTCATAATATCTAAACATCAACTCATCACTTATGCTCAAAACCTTAGCATACATATCTTTAGCATTTTCTGTTACACCGATATAATTTCCTAAGCTTTTACTCATTTTATTTACACCATCAAGGCCTTCAAGCAATGGCAACATCATCACCGCTTGCTCTTTTTGGCAATTATATACTCTTTGAAGCTGTCTACCCATTAAAAGATTAAATTTTTGATCCGTTCCGCCCATTTCTATATCACTTTTTAAAGCAACACTATCATAACCTTGCAAAAGTGGATATAAAAATTCACAAATTGATATAGGACTTTGTTCTTTAAAACGCTTGGTAAAATCATCTCTTTCAAGCATTCTAGCAACACTAAAAGTTGAAGTAAGTTCTACTATACCAGCAGCACCAAGCTCATTTAGCCACTTAGAATTAAAATGAATTTGAGTTTTACTTGGATCTAAAATCTTAAAAACTTGTTCTTCATAGGTTTTGGCATTTTTAAGCACTTCTTCTTTATCAAGTTTTTTTCTTGTAGCACTTTTTCCTGTTGGATCTCCAATTTGAGCAGTAAAATCGCCTATTAAAAACTGCACTATAGCTCCATGTTTTTGAAGCAAAGCCATCTTGCTCAAAACCACAGTATGACCCAAATGCAAATCAGCAGCCGTAGGATCAAAACCAGCCTTTACAAAAAAATTTTCACCTTTTTCATAGTAATTTTTTACTAAAGAAACTAATCTTTCTTCATCAATAATTTCTGCTATTCCTCGTTTAATTTCTTTAATAATTTCATTAATATCCATAAAAAACCTTTTTTAGTGATTATTATACGCATCATTTAAAGATGTAAAATCTAAAATTTTATATCTAGATTTTAATCTTTCTTTTGCGTTTTCAACATCTACATTATTAGGTAATTCAACCTGCACTTCAAAATAATTTGCCACCACAGGCTCTGAATCAGCTGAATTAATACTTAAAACATTAATTTGCATTTTAGCTAAAGTAGTTAGAAAATCTGCTAAAGAACCTTTTTTATTTTCTATAGAAACGATGATTTTGTAACTTTTTATCGAACTATCATTCCAAGAAACAAAAACCATTTCTTTATTATCTTCTATCATTTTCATTGCTTGCTCGCAAAGTTTATGATGTATTGTTGCGCCAGTTGAGTGTCTAAAAGCAATGATTTCATCTCCTCTTTTAGGTCTACAACAATAATCAAAATTAATCGTAGTTATTTTATAATTAGAACCTACCACTATACTTTCAAATTTTTGCTCATTTTGTTCAAATTTAGCTGCTTGATTTTGTCCCACATATTTCCTAAGAGCTATAATTACTTCTTTAAAATAGTTAAAATCCAAAGCAATTTGTCTGAGCTTTTTATTAAATTTTTCTTTTTCAAGCCACTCTTCTATAAGCTTAGAATCTTTATTAAATACTGTAGATAAAAGATTTATAGCAATTTTATTATTTAATTCTTTTTTCTTTTGTTTACAAAAATCTCTTATGCTAGCTCTAGCCTTTCCTGTTTTAACACTATCTATCCAAGAACATCTAAAAAATTCTTCCTCTGAAGTTTCTATACTAACTATATCTCCATTTTTTAACACAGTTAAAAGCGGCACTCTCATACGATTAACAAAAGCTGTTTTTGCATGAAGCCCTACTTTAGTATGAACCTCATATGCAAAGTCTAAAGCCGTAGCTCCACGCGGCAAAGTGAAAATCTCACCTTTAGGAGAATACACCGCTATATCTTCTATATATAAACTATCTTTTGCATATTCATAAAGCTCAATAGCATCACAATCTTGTATATTATTTCCTTCTTCTTTGCCATGCATGGAAATATCTGCAAGCCAATCTAAATTTGGTGTTGTTATATTTCCTTCTTTGTATTTCCAGTGTGCTGCCACGCCAAATTCAGCAGTCTTGTGCATATCAAAGGTGCGAATTTGAGCTTCAATGATATTTTTTGCATCAAAAAGTGTTGTGTGTAAAGTTTGATAACCATTTTGTTTTGGCAGAGCTATATAGTCTTTAAATCTTGAGATTAAAGGATTAAAATGCGTATGTAAAATTCCTAAAGCCAAATAACAATCATAAACTTTTTCTACCAAAATTCTTACACCCAAAAGATCTAAAACTTCATCAAGTCCTACGCCTTTTCTTTGCATTTTTAAATAAATAGAATAATTATGTTTAATTCTTTTGTGTATAACAAAACTACCTTGTCTAAAACCATTCTCTAAAAATAACATTTCTATTTTTGAAATAAATTCATTAAATCCAAGTTGAATTTGTTGATCTTTTGCATTGATATAATTATCAATTTGTGCATACTCATCAGGTAGTAAAAATTTAAAACTTAAATCTTCAAGTAAATTTTTTATACTTGAAATTCCAAGTCTATGAGCTATAGGTGCATATACCACCAAGGTTTCTTCGCTGATTCTTTTTTGCTTATCTTCTCTTAAAAAATTTAAAGTAAGCATATTGTGCAATCTATCACAAAGCTTTATTACAAGCACGCTAACATCTTCAACACCCGCTAAAAGCATATTTCTAAAAGTCAAAGCGGATTTTGCAAGTTTTTCATTAGAATTAGAGCGTGTAAGATGATCTTCTCTAATGCTAACTATTTTAGTTAAACCTTGAACTAATTTGGTTACCTCTTCACCAAAATTTGTGTTTAATTCCTCTTCATTGCAATTTGTATCTTCTAATATATCATGTAATAATGCAGCTATGATCATAGACTGCACAGGACTTAAAAAAGCCACAAAAGAAGCCACTAATATAGGATGAACCGCGTATGGCTCTCCACTTTTTCTAAATTGCCCTTCGTGTTTTTGAATACAAAAATCCACCGCTTTTTCTAAAACAGTAGATTGTGGGAAGACCATAAAAAGGATTTCTTTCGCTCTTTGTAAATCCTTACAATTTTTAACATCATCAACAAGTTTATCTAACAATAACTCATCATTTACTAGCTTCAATAAATCCCTCTAAAACGATTTTATCTTCTGCTATTTCATGTAAAGCAATGTCGGTATATTTGTATTTATTTTTATCTAAATTTACCAAAGGTTCTGCACCATTTGCAAGCTCTTCAGCTCTTTTAGCTACTACAAGAGCTAGTTTATATCTATCATCTTTTAGTTTTTTTAATGCTTTTGCAGCTATTTGTTCTACTCTCATTTTTTACCTTTAATCTTGATTTTTAACAATAGAGCATAAACTCATATCGCCTTGAATGATTTTTAATAAATTTCCTTCCTTAAACATATTACATACCACAATAGGCAAAGCATTATCTTTAGCTAAGGCTATTGCGGTATCATCCATAACTTTTATATTATCATGTAAAGCTCTTTCATAGCTTAATTCATTAAGCATAATTGCATCATCATATTTTTTAGGGTCTTTATCATAAATTCCATCTACTTTAGTCGCTTTAATAATCATATCTGCTTGAATTTCTACCGCTCTTAAAGTCGCAGCAGTATCTGTAGTAAAATAAGGATTACCTGTACCACAAGCAAAGATAACTATACGTCCTTTTTCTAAATGTCTATGTGCTCTTCTCATAATATATGTTTCGCAAAATGCTTCCATTTGGATAGCACTTTGAACCCTTACATCAAGTCCAGCACTTTCTAATGCTTCTTGCATAGCTATAGAATTAATCACAGTAGCAAGCATACCCATATGATCGCCACTTGTTCTTTTTATAAGTCCATCTCTTGCAGCAGATACCCCTCTAATGATATTTCCACCGCCTATTACTATACCTACTTCAACATTTTCACTAATTAAGCTTTTTATTTCAGAAGCTATGTATTTTAAAATAGAATTTTCTATACCAAACCCATTTTCTCCAGCCAAAGCTTCCCCAGAAAATTTAACCAATACTCTTTTTCTTTTATTGTTCATTAAATTTCTCCTTTGATTTGAAACTATATCAAAATTCGCATTAAAAAAAACTAATTTATTTAATCATTTCTAAAGGATTAATATGAAAATTCTTTTGTGTTACTTCAAAAGTTAAATCACTCTCAACCCTGCCTATAATATAACCTTTTTTAATATTTCTACCCACTTTAACCCCAGGTGCAATTTTATCTAAATGTGCATAAATAGTATGTATACCATCTTTATTTTCGACAATCACAACTTGTTTTAAAGTTGGAGTTGCTTTTGCAAAAACCACTTTACCATCTAAAACATTTCTCACTGCAGCATTAGCGCTATCACTTTTTAAAACTACATTTTCATTATAAATTTTAATATTATAAATAGGATCTATGTAATTTCCAAATTTTTGTTTTACTGTGTAAGATTCTAAAGGGGCGATTGTCTTAGGACCACTATAGCGCTTGACACTGCTTGTTTGATAGCTTGAACCCACTTGTTTTATGTTTGAATTTGGCTTTTTATCTTCTTTTTTTTGTGCTAATTTTTCTTCTTCTTTTTCTTTGATAATTTTTAATTTATTAAGTGTTTTTCTTAATTCTTGTTGTTGGGCTTGTAAATTAGAAAGTTTTCTAGTATAAATTTCCTTATCAGTTTTTTGTTTAGCTATTTCTTGCTCTTGCTTTTTTCTAAGATTTTTAAGCTCATCAATTTGATCTTTATAAACTTTTAAATTGCTATTAATTGTAGTGATTTGTGTTTGTTTTTCTTCTATTTTTTTACTTATATCTTCATAATCTTTTGAAATTTGGTAAAATTCTTCCTTGAAAATTTTATCCAAAACTCCAACTAATTCTAAAGCTATAATACTATCTTCGCTTTCGATATAGTTTTTAGGAATTGCTAAATCATAAGCAAAATCTTTAGCAATTAAATCGATTATCTTTCCTTCGATTTTATTTTTATTTTGTAAAAGATCTTTATTTTGCATATTAAGTTGTTCTAGTGCTTTTATTTGAGTTTTTACTGAGCTTTCAAGCTTAGAAGTTTTTGAAGTTAAAGCACTAATTTCTGAAGCAATTTTTTTTAAATTTTTTTCATTATCTAAAATTTCACTTGCTAAATCCTCTAACTTTTTAGAAAGTTGCTTTACTATGCGTTCATTTTCTTTAATATCTTTTTGTTTTTGAGCAATTTCATTTGCAAATAAAATAGAAAAAGAAAATAAAAAAAGCAAAAAGCATTTTTTCATTTTCTGACCTTAAACATTACAAAATTCACACAAGCAAAACAAACACAAAGCATTGCTAAAAAAATCAAAAACAAATGCGTGAAAATACTTATTTTAGGTAAGCTAATATCCACACTTTGCAAAGCTAGTTTAATGGATTCAAGATCATAAACTTGAGTAAAAAATAATACAAGCAATAAAAATGCTATAAAACAATCAATAAAAACTATCTTATAAAGCATAAAAGATCTAAACCAAAATGGCGCTCCAAGCAAACACATGATTTCCACTCTTTGAGTATGCTCAAAAAGCCAAATTTTCATTTGTTTAAGCAATAATACAAAACTAAGCAATATTATAATAAACAAGAAAAACCATAATAAAAATTTCACTAAAACTAAAAGTTTATAAATTTTTGTATGTGTTTTTGCAAAAGTTTCTACTTTAGTTATATTAGGATTTTTTAAAAGCTTATCTTTTAAAGCATTTAACTCATCTTCTGATAAAAGCTTATTAAGTTTTAAAGTATAAAATTTTGGCAATGTAGCCTTTAAAACCTCTATATTTTTAGCTGATATATCATTTTTAAGTCTATCTATCATTTCATTTGGATTTAAAATTTCTAAAGACTGAAAATAACTTACTTGATCTTCTATGCTTTTTTTATCCAAATGGGTTTTTCCTACTAAAATAATATTATAATCTTTATTTAAAAGTTTTTCATAATGCTCTATAGTTTTGTTTGTAATGATTAAAAACTCAAAAGCAAACATCATTACCATTAAAGCAAATATTAAAGAAAGATGATTTTTAAAAGATTTCATTCATTCTCCCATTTTCTATATTAAAACGACGATAATCAAGCCTTAAATTAGTAGGAATTCTATGCGTAACAACTACCACACAAGTTCCAAGTATTTCCCTAGCTGATTTTAATAAAGTCCATATAATGTCTGAAGAATACTCATCTAAATTTCCTGTTGGTTCATCACATAAGAGCAATTTTGGATTATGTGCCAAAGCTCTTGCCATAGCCACGCGTTGCTGCTCTCCACCTGAAAGTTGAGCTGGCTTTTTATCAGCTTTGAAAGTTAAATTTACATGCTTTAAAAGCTTTGCAGCTTGTTCTTTACATACATTCTTGCTATAACCTTTAATCATCAAAGGAAGCATTACATTTTTTTCTACGCTAAATTCTTGCACCAAACGATAATCTTGAAAAATAATTCCTATTTTTTGCCTAAGCTGCAAAAGCTCAGCGTTAGAAATATCTATTAAATCATTATTGCAAACCTTTAAATTCCCGCTTATTGGCTCTAAATCTCCATAGAAAGATTTTAACAAAGTTGACTTTCCACTACCACTTTTTCCTGTAATAAAAACAAAGTCATTATCTTTTAGCGAAAAACTAGCATTTTCTATAACAAGTTCATCATAACCAAGACAAAGCTTTTTAGCTTCTATCATCACTACTTTTTCCTTATTTATTTTATAAATATTATTTGATATAAGAATACAATATTTCTCTTAATTTTTCTATAGCTTTTAAATTTTCTTTAGTTTTAAAAGGCTGTTCAAAAATAAATTCTATCTTTTGCGTATTTAAAGCTATATAAACATGCTCAGGCTTATAAAAAGCGCCAAAAGCTATTTTAACGATAAGCTCATCATCTTTAATATACATTTTTTCAAAATGCAAGAAAAAATCTTCACCTTTAAAAACTTCATTTTTAAAATTCTTTTTTATACAAGCTAGTTCTTCTGTGTTTAATCTTAGATCTTCAATAGCAAATTTTTGATCCTTACTTAAACTTTCACTCTTGCTAAAACCACTAATGATTAAATCATATATATCTTTATTTTGTCTTTTCCAGCGATCTTCATATTTGCTTGAAATTTCTAAATTTTCATTTTTTTTGATCAAAGCTTTTAAATGTGAAAAAGTTAAAAAAGTCTCCAAAGTAAAATCAAAATACAAAAAGCTATCTGTTCTTAGTTCAAATTGACCATCTTCTTTTAAAACCCTAGCACATTCATTTGCAAAATTTAACCCCACAACTCTACGGTGAGGCTTTTTATCCCAAGGAACAGGAAAATGCAAAAAGATTTTATCCACAAGATTAGATTCAAGTACGCTTAATAACAATCTTGCATCAGTTTCTATTAATAAAACATTGTTTAAATTTTCACTTAAAGCAAGTTTAGCTACTTGTTCTAATGCAGGAGTGTAAATTTCTATACCAATTATCAGTACATTAGGATTTTGCCTAGCTTGATAAAGCAAATGTCTACCGCTTCCAAAACCTATTTCAATATAAATTTGTTTTTTATTTTTTATTTGTTCTAAAATTTCTTTTAAATCATTAGCAATTAAAGGTGTTTTTTGGATTAACCTTGTGTGTTTTAGCGCCACAGCTTCACAAACTACATCTTGAGTAAAATTTTCTTTAAATACAAGTAAAGCCTTTTGCAAATACCCAATTTGCGAAGGCTTAGTATGTTTTTCACCCTTTATAAGCCATTCTTGACTTTTTTCATCTTTTTTAATTTGTAAAAAAAATTTTTCTTGGTTTATACGCGTAAAAAGCAAATCAACATTTTCGCCTTTAGCAGACCATAAGAATTCAACCTCTTCTTTTTCAAAAGGAAGTTGAATTTCTTTTAAAATTTTACACTTAAAATTTGGCATTATTTCACCGCTGTAAATTTATCAGAAGCTTTTGATTCTATACCATTTACATCAATTGCTATAACTTCATAACTATATACTTTTCCAGGAGCTGCGGTAATATCTTTTAATTGTTTAGATTTAATCTCTTTAAACACAGCATTACTTCCACCACCACTTCTTTTAACTATGTATTCTTTAGCTCTATCATCATTATCAACCCATTCAACTCTAATGCCATCATCTTCAACAGCACACAAAACAATACTTGGTGCTAGTGGTGCCCCTAAGGTAATACCTTCCACAGGCTCACTTGCTATAGGACTTTCTAGGCCATCTTTATCGACCATACTAACTTTATAATATCTTTTTTCAGCCACACCTTTAACCACATCTTCATAAGTATTTTCAGAAGTTTTAGCTACCACACTAAAAGGTAAAAAAGTAGTTGAACTTGAATAAATTTTATAATAAGCAAAATCAGCATAATCAATTTTATCCCAAGTTAAAATAATTTTTCTTGGTGCGTCTTTACTTGCTTGTAAATTACTTACCATAGGAGGAAGCGCTTTGGTGGTTGATTCAACTATTTTACTTGGAGTGCTTTTAATACCATCATAAGTTAAAGCTATGATTCTATATTGAAAACTTTCATCAGGTTTTAGTGAATCATCTATATATTCAGCACTTAAGCGATTTTTAACCCTAGTTAATTCTTTAAATTTCATATCTTTCATATTTGCACGCTCAATGATGTATGAATTTACTCTTACATCAGGATGTGGTCTCCAAACTATTTTTACACGATTTGGCAAACCCACGATAGCTTGCACAAAAGGCACTGGATCAATCACTCTATTGGTAAAAGCTTCTATACTCACACCATCTTGAGAAACTTGTCCAAGCTCATTAAAGGTTTTCATAGAATAATAATATCTTGTATTTGGCTCTAAATTTGTATCAGTATAATGAGTTTGAAATTTATTTTTAATTTTTGCTATAAGCTCCATAGGTGCACCAGCTGCATTTGCTCTATAAATGTAATAGCCTGCTATATTTTGATCATACAAAGGCTCCCATTCAAAAGCTATACTTGTAATATCACTTATACTTTTAATGCTTGAAATTTTTGGTAAAGTATCATTTACTTGAGCAATTTGAGGCGAACTCATAGTTGTACTACAAGCACTAAAAGCCAAAGCAGAACTTAAGATAATCCAGTGAAGTTTTTTCATCTATCTCTCCTTGTGTAAAATTTTCTTTTAAAATTTGATAAAAATCATCAAACATAGGAGCTTTTATAAACATTAACTCTTTAGTCCTAGGATGAATAAAATAAATCAAATACGCATGAAGCATTACTCTATTATACTTTATTTTTCCTTTATATCCGTATAATTCATCTCCTAAAATATAACGATTAAAATCTGCTAAATGCACTCTGATTTGATGGGTTCTTCCTGTGTATAACTTAGCAGCTATTAAAGAGCATTTTTTAGCACTTAATAAATTTATAAAATCTGTTTTTGCATTTTTTGCTAAAGGATTTTTGGTATTTGTAGTGATTTTTTTAAGCCTATTATTAGGACAACGCATAATGGCTTTTTCATTACTCATTTTATCGTTTTTCAAAGGCAATTCACTTAAAGCAAGATAAAATCTTCCCATACTTTTATCTAAAAGTTGATTTGCTAAAAATTGATGTGCTTGATTGTTTTTAGCTATGATGATAGCTCCGCTTGTGCCTTTATCAAGCCTGTGCACAAGCCCTGCTCTATGCTCTCCATTTAAATTTGATAAAGCATAACCCTTATGCAAAAGCCAATCCACCAAAGTCGCTTCTTTAACACTGCTTGCACCATGCACAACAACATTAGGAGCTTTGTTTAAAACTAAAACATCATCATCTTCATATAAAATTTCTATATCAAACTCAGGTGTGTAGCTTTCTTTGGCTTCTTTTATTAAAGGCAAAAAAATACTTATTTCATCTTTTTGTTTTATTTTTTTAGAACTTTTATTTTCTATTTTTTCATTAATATATATGCAATTTTCTTTAATTAGTTTAGCAACTTGTGAACGACTTTGTTTAAGTATATCTGATAAAAAAATATCCAATCTTTCTTCACAAAGTGATGAAATTTTTAGCATATTATATTTCCTTGTGATAAAATTTGCAATTTTAGCATATAATTACATAATATTTTGTAAAAAAGGATAGCTTTGATAAAACTTGATAGAAGAATTCTAACGCATTTTGATTTTGTTCAACCTCTTCTAGTGTTGCCTATCATAGCTATATCTTTTCTTTTAATTTATGAAGCAAATACACGCTTAGCTGAAAAACAATTTATCTATACTTTAGTGGGTTTTGCAGGATTTGCGTTTTTTTTCTTTTTACCTTTAAGAAGATTAATGTGGCTTATACCTGTGTTATATTGGATTAATATAGCTTTGCTTTTGAGTGTGGATATTTTTGGTGTTGAAAAACTTGGAGCTAGAAGATGGCTTGAAATACCTTTTACACATTTTACCATACAACCTTCTGAAATTTTTAAACCTTCTTTTATTTTAATGTTAGCTTATTTGATTTATCAAAATCCTCCACCACCTAATGGCTATGGCTTAAAACAATTTTTAAAGCTAAGTTTTTATATTTTGCTTCCGTTTTTGCTTATAGCAGGAGAACCTGATTTGGGAACAGCTTTAGTGCTTTTAATAGTAGGCTTTGGAACGCTTTTTATCATAGGAGTAAATTATAAAATTTGGCTTAGTATTTTTTTAGCTATAGCCATAGCCTCACCTATTATTTATAGTGATTTTTTAAAGCCTTATCAAAAACAAAGAATTCATGATTTCTTAGCTGAAGAGCCAAGTTACCATGTAAAACAATCCATCATCGCTATAGGAAGCGGTGGTTTGAGCGGAAAAAAAGCAGATGAAGCTACACAAACACATTTTAAATTTTTACCTATTTCTACGAGTGATTTTATCTTTGCATATTTGTCTGAAAGATTTGGTTTTATCGGTGCAGTTGTAATTATACTACTTTATACCTTACTCATTTTTCATTTATTGAGTTTAAATTATAAGCTCAAAGATGATTATTTTACAAGAGTGGTGACAAATTGCATTGCTTTGTTTATTTTTATATATGTAGCAGTAAACATATCAATGACCATAGGTTTTGCTCCTGTTGTTGGTATACCTATGCCATTTTTTAGTCATGGGGGGAGTTCTTTTGCTACTTTTATGATTTTCTTTGGAATTTTACAAAATTTAATAACCTTTAGATATTTAGCAATAGAAAAAGCGGTAAAAATAAAATTCTAAATTTAAATTAAGGAAACAAAGATATAATAACATTTTTATTTTAACTTCTGGCGGATTTATAGCTCAGTTGGTTAGAGCAACCGGCTCATAACCGGTTGGTCGCAGGTTCGAGTCCTGCTAAATCCACCATTTTATTTTATCTCGTATTTTTTTCTAATTATAAAGAAAATACCATTTTATTAAAACTTTTTAAATTATATTCTTGTTTCGTGTATTTTGTATTAAAGTAATTTAAAATTTTTAACATGTTTAATTAAATTATAAAAATACTCAAGAGACTAATGAAAATCATTAAAGTAAGACTGATTAGACTTTTCTGTAGCTAACTCAAATTATTTAAAAAACTATTTATAAAATATTGGTTGCGAAGGGGAGATTTGAACTCCCGACCTTCGGGTTATGAGCCCGACGAGCTAACCACTGCTCTACTTCGCGGCATCATATGAAGTGGATGGGGTAAAGGGATTCGAACCCCTGAATGACAGGACCAAAACCTGTTGCCTTACCGCTTGGCGATACCCCAATAAATGAAGTAATTCTCAAATTAAAAGTGGTATTATATATTATTTTTTACATAATGTCAAGAAAAATGTTATATAATTTCTTAAAAATAGAAAAAAAGGAGATTAATAGTGGGATATATTAGTGTAGAACAAGCTATAAAAGAACTTCAAGATGGCAAGATGTTAGTAATGGTAGATGCAGAAGATAGAGAAAATGAAGGAGACTTGATTTTCCCTGCACAATTTAGCTCACAAGAAAAAGTAAATTTTGCCATTACTCATGCAAGAGGTGTAGTGTGTGTAGCATTGAGTGAAAACTTAGCTAAAAAATTTGAACTACCTTTAATGGTACCTAAAAATACGTCAAATCACGAAACAGCTTTTACCATCACTGTCGATGCAAAAAATGCAACAACAGGAGTAAGTGCTTATGAAAGGGATATGACGATTAAAATTTTTGCTGATGATAATGCAAATGCAAGTGATTTTGTACGTCCTGGCCATATTAATCCTTTGATAGCAAAAAAAGGCGGAGTTTTAGAAAGAACAGGCCATACCGAGGGAACAGTGGATTTATGTCGCTTGGCAGGATTAAAAGAAGCATGTGTAATATGTGAAATTGTTAAAGATAATGGAGATATGGCTAGAAGAAGTGATTTGCTTGAGTTTTGCAAAAAACACGCTATTAATATGATTACTATTTCAGATTTAATCGAGTATCGTTTAAAAAATGAAAGTTTGATTTCTTTAATCAAAGAAGAAGAAAGTATTTTAGCAGGTTTTAAAGCTAAAAAAATGACTTTTAAAGATCATAATGAAAATGAACATATAGCTTTTAGCTTTGGCACTTTGAAAGAATGCGAGAATGTTAAATTTTATCTTAGTGGAAGTGACTTTGAGCTTCTAACTTCTAATAAATTCAATGAATTATTAAAACAGATTGAATTTTTAAGTCAAAAAGGCGGTGTAATCATTTTCATGAAAAATGAAAAACAAGAAAACACACAATTTAAAAATTACGGCATAGGAGCGCAAATTTTAAGGTATTTAAAAATTTCAAAAATCAAACTTCTAAGTCAAAATACCGATAAAGAATTTATAGGCTTAAAAGGTTTTGGACTTGATATTACAAGCAGTGATTTTAAATCTTAAATTCTAAAAACTTAAATTTATCGCCAAAGTTAAACATCAAATTTTTACTTTGGCTGATAAAGTTTTTATAAATTTGAGAGTTAGCATTTTTAGCTTGCTCAATAATTTCTTCCAAACCAAAGTCAATTAAGGCTTGATTTTGATTTTTATATTCTAACACTTCAAAGCCCTCTTCTTTTAAAACTTGTAAAAAATGGTCAAAATTTACATTATATGTAATATCACTTTTAGCAAAAAAATCTTTTAAATTCTCTTCAAAAAGATTATATACTTGATGATTTTTATACATTCTAATACTAATTTTTTCTTCTTTTTTTGCATAATCAAAACATGCAAAAGTTAATTTTTCGCAAGTTTGTTTTAATTTGGATAAAAAAGGTTTATAAGAAATACAAAGCTCACTATTAGTGATAGAATATTTTTCACATTCTTTTAAAAGATCTTCATTTATAGGCTTAAAAACAATGTTTAAATCATCGTCAACATATGCCATTGTTCTATCTTTTATAAGTTCACACGCAAAACAATCAAATAATTCATTAGCATAAAAAAAGGCATTTTTAAAATGACATTCCTCTAAAGAATTATAAATTTTCACGTCTAAATCATACTCATCAAAAAGTTTTTTTTGAATACATCTTAACTTTTCATGTGGCTCTATGATAAAACACTCAATCTGTTCTAAAACATCAGCTCTAAGTGTGTATAAAGCTTGTATGAAATCAAGCATCAAATGTCCTTCATTTGCTCCTATTTCTACAACTTCAACCGGTAAAATTAGCTTTTTATCATCTATAAGTTTTAAAAAATGATTAGCTAAGAGTGTTCCGAAAAGATTTCCCACACTAACTGCAGTATAAAAATCTCCATTTTTGCCAACACTCACAGCTTGGGAGTAATATTTATCAATCCAATTTTGAAAAAACTCACTAAAAGCTATCATTATAAAGCATTAAATTTAGCTATAAAATCAAGTGGATCAACTTGCACACCATTGACTAAAATTCCAAAATGCAAATGCGGCCCTGTAACCCTACCACTAGCTCCACTCAAACCTATAAGTTCACCTTTTTTTACCTTCTGTCCTACTTTTACATTAAGTTTTGATAGATGATAATACTGAGAATAAATCCCATATCCATGATCAATCACCACTGAATTTCCTGCATAGTAACGATTTGAAGCAATCCTTACAATACCATCATTACTCGCATAAATTTTTGTCCCACTTGCTGCTCTAAAATCAGTTCCGCTATGATAACTTTTAAGAGTATCATTAAACAACCTTGCTTTTCCAAAAGCACTTGTAATTTTACTTTCTAAAGGATATGCAAAATTGCCTTCAAATAAAGCTGTATTAGTATAAGTATTATAAACCTTAATAGCTTCTTGGTATTCTTTGCTAATGCGATCAAGTGTTTCTTTAGGTGGATTGACCTTAGAAGCACTAACTTTTAAAAATTCTTTTTTGTAATTTCCTTCGCTAAATTTTATATTAATTTCTTCTTTGGAATTATCTTTAAATTCAGCTATTAATTTTCTATCTTTAGGATTTTTATAAGGCATAGCTATGCTAACAATAACTTTATTTTTATACTCAAAAAAAGGAAGTTTTTTAGAATTTGAGCTAATTTGTAAAAAATTACTTTTATCAAATTCTAAAAAAACTACTTGACCTTTTACAAGCTCAATCTCTCTAGCTTCTAATGCAAACACTAAAAAACAAAGTAAAAAAAGAATTTTTCTCATACACTAAGTTCTTTAATATCAGCTATTTTTAAAAACTCACGATAGATTGCACATACTAAAGCTTGACGATTGTTTTTAATATTTTCATCTTTGTCATTAATCATTACTTTATCAAAAAAAGCATCAATTTGTGGTTTGAGCGCAAAAAGGCTTTCTAAAAGCTCTTGGGTATTATTTTCTTTTGTTTTACACTGCATAAAAGCTTGGTATAAATCTTTTTCCTCTTGAGTGTTAAACAAATTTTCATTAACTTGAGCTTCACTCAATACTGCAATATTTGCTAAACGCTTAAAAGTAGCAAAATTTTGACTAAAATCTGCCTTATTTGCGCTTTGAATCAAAGCTTTAATACAAGAATCAATGTAAATAACATCATAAGTTTTAGAGCTAAGCACAGCTTTAACAAAAGAAGCATTTACTTCATAAAAAGTATATAAACGCTCTAAGATAAAGTCTAATAAAATTTTCAAATCAAAGCTTTTATATTCACTAGCTATTGCTTCTAAAAATACCTTAAGATCAAAATTTTTATTTAAAGCTAGAATAATTTTTAAAACACCATTTGCTGCTCTTCTTAAAGCATAAGGATCTTTTGTACCACTTGGGATTTTTCCCACTGAAAAAAGCCCCATGAGTGTATCAAACTTATAAGCTAAAGCTACAATAGAACTAAATTCATTACTTGGCATAGCTGAATTATCGCCATTTGGAAGGTATTGCTCTTTAATCGCTAAAGCAAGCTCATCACTCATGCCCATAGCCTTAGCATAATAAGATCCCATAATACCTTGAAGATCAGTAAATTCATATACCATTTGAGTGCTTAGATCAGCTTTTGAGTATTCTATGGCTTTTAAGATTTCATCTTTTTGGGTATTAGCAAAAATCTCACAAAGCTTAGCAGCGATTTTTTGTTCTCTAATGATTTTATCTTTTAAGGTTCCAAGTCCTTCAAGATAAACCATTTGGCTTATTTTATCATTATTTAAGCCCTGTGCTAAGTCATTTTTCCAAAAAAACATCGCATCACTTAATCTTGCTCTTAAAACCCTTTCATTTCCATTAATGATTTTAGAATAATCCTCACAAACCGCATTAGAAACTACAATAAAATGATTGCTTAAAGTATTGTTTTTAAATACTGCAAAATAGCGTTGGTTTTCTCTCATGGAAGTGATGATTACCTCACTTGGGATTTCTAAATACTCTTTTTCAAAATGCCCTAATAATGCCTTTGGATACTCTGTAATAGCTACAACCTCAGCTAAAAGCTCATCATCTTCTGCAATAGTAATATCATTTTCTTTTTCAAGCATCTTTAACTGTTCAATGATAAGCTTTTTTCTTTGTTCTTGATCTAAAATAATATAATTTTGCTCTAAAGTTTTAAAATACTCATCAATATTCGCAAAAGCTATCAAATCATAACTAACACTTCTATGTACAAAAGTACTTTTTGCACTTTTAACACCATAGCTTTCAAATTCAATCAACTCATCATTTAATACACAACAAAGCGAGCGAATAGCTCTAATAAATTCAAAACTACCATCACCCCATCTCATAGTTTTACCAAAGCTCAAGCTTTTTAAGAAAGCTTCAATCATTTGAGCTAAAACTGCTTTACTTTGTAAGCCTTGCGCTTGTTTTTGACAATACAAGACTTCTTTGCCTTTAATTTCTTTAAATTCAAGCTCTTCTTCTTTTAAACCACTTTTTTCTAAAAAACTAAGCCCTGCTTGAGTAAGCTTTCCATCTTTATAAGCTATCGCCCTAGGTGCACCTATAAATTCCACAAAAGAATCATCTTGTTTTTCTTTAAAATTTTCATGAATAAAAACTAATCTTCTAGGAGTATAGAAAAATTTAAATTCAGATTCTAAATGATACTCTTGTAAAATCTTTTCCCATTTTTTAGTAATATTTGGAAGCTCTTTTAATAAAGGAATAGCAGGAAGTTCTTCTGTGCCTATTTCTATTAACAATTTCATTTTACACTCTTTTTTAAAAATTTTTAGTGTATTTTACCTATTTTTTTTAAAATCTTTCTTTGTTTTTAGTTTTTCTTCTCTTTGTTTGGCTTTTTCTTGCATTTGGCGGTTAAAACCAAACACAAGAAAAACCATAAAAGCTACAAACAAAGTAATAATAATATAATCTATCATTAGTCCCAACACTCTGCGTTTTTAATACCAAGTTTTGAAGCACTAAATACCGGATCTCTACCTTGTCTTTTTTGCTCGCTAAAGTCTTTTAATACCTTTTTCACTATACCACCAAGCAATAAAATAGAAATGATATTAATCGTAGCCATAAATGCCATAGTAGTATCAGCTAAATCCCACGCAAATTTTAAATCCATATTTGCACCAATAAAAATCATAAGCACAGCGCTTGCTTTAAAAAGATTAATAATAATAGGATTTTGAGTAAGGTATTTAATATTTGCTTGAGCGTAATAATAATTTCCTATCAAAGAAGTAATAGCAAATAAAACTATACTAACAGTAGTAAAATGCACACCTAAATTTCCATAATATTCTTTCATGGATTCTTGCACCAAAGGCAGTGCTGTTAAAATAGGCTTACCATCTACGCCGATATTATTTGCATAAGCAAGTGAAAATAATACTAAAAATCCTGAACTTGTACAAATAATCACATCAATTAATACAGAAAATGCTTGGATAACCCCTTGTTTTGCAGGATGAGTTGTAAGAGCAGAAGCTGCTGCATTTGGCGCTGAACCCATACCCGCTTCATTAGAAAACAATCCTCTTTTTATACCTATAACCAAAGCAGAACCTGCAAATCCACCAAAAATAGCTTCAAAATCAAAAGCACTTTTAAAAATCATAGAAAACACTTCAGGAATTTTATCAAAATTCATAAACATTGCTATGATAGATAAACCTACATAAATCATCGCCATAATAGGAACGATAACTGAGCTTACTTTACCTATTTTAGTATGATCACCAAAAAACATATAAGCAGCAAAAACAGCTAAAATTGCTCCTATTACAATAGGCCACCAACTTTGAGCAAAACTCACTTCGCTAGCATCAACCATGCCTTTATAGTAAAACTCAAATGCTGAAGTCATAGTTTGGCTTTGAAGACCATTAAATCCATAAGCATAAGTGATAATCAAAATCACCGCAAATATAGCTCCAAGCCATTTTAAATTTAAGGCTTTACTAATATAATAAGCAGGACCACCTTTAAAGCTTTTGCCATCACGACTTTTATAAACTTGTGCTAGAGTGCTTTCTGCAAAAGCTGAGGCACCACCAAAAAATGCCATAGCCCACATCCAAAATAAAGCACCAGGTCCACCCAAAACAACAGCTACCGCAATACCTGCAATATTTCCTATACCAACTCTTGAAGCTGTTGAAATCATCAAAGCTTGAAAAGGAGTAATATGGTGTTTTTCATGCTTTTCTTGCTTTTCTGTTAAGATATCAAACACATAAGGGAGCATTCGAAATTGCACAAAACCCGTCAAATAACTATAATAAAACCCTGTGACAATAAGTAAAATTACTAAAATAGAATAATACTGATTATTCACAAAGGCAACAAATTGGGATATCAAATCCATATTTATCTCCTTTTTATAATTTCTGAGCATAAATTTATCATAAAAAAATGAATTTGTCATAAAAAAATATAATTTTATGTTAAATTTATTTTATTTTTTAAAGCTATGTGAAAATTTAACTCAAAATACTAGTAATAAAATCATATAAGACACCTTTAAGTAAAAAGAAAACTTAATTTTTATACACTTAGATTTTTAAAATTTTACAAGGTGCGTAAGTTGAAACAAAATACGATGAAAATTTTTGTATTTTTTGCCATTATTGTTTTTTGGGCTTATTTTTCATTTCCTATTGAAATTTTACAAGTTAAAGATCAAAATGGTTTAGCCACAGGTGAATATGCTTATACAATAGAAGCCAAAGCTTATGTTCATAGTTATTTCACAACACTTGGTTTAACAGTGGGTGGAATTTTAATAGGAATAGCACTTGGTTTTTTCCTAGCATTTTTAAGATTTTTAGAAATTCAAAGTTTAAATTTTATTATAGATGAATACATAGACATTATACGCGGAACCCCTCTGCTTTTACAACTTTTAATTTTCTCAGTAGTGATTTTTGCTACTTGGAGTGATAATTTTTATGTAGCTATTATCGCACTTGGGCTTAATAGCTCTGCTTATGTAGCTGAAATCGTAAGAAGTGGAATTCAAAGTGTAGATAAAGGACAAATGGAAGCAGCAAGAGCAATGGGGCTTAATTACTCTGCCTCTATGCGATTAATCATCTTTCCACAAGCAATTAAAAATATTTTACCTTCTTTAATGAATGAATTTATTTCTTTATTTAAAGAAACTTCAATAGTAGGTTATATTAGCGTTATGGATATTACCATGCAAAGTAAAAGCTTACAAGCAATCTATTATAATCCTAAACCTATTATTTTTACAGGACTTGTGTATTATATAAGTGTTAAAATTTTAACACTCATTGCAAGATTGATAGAAGTGAGATTAAATAAACATGATTAAAATAGAAAATTTGATTAAAAAATACGGAGATTTAGAAGTTTTAAAAGATATTAGCGTTGAAGTACATAAAGGCGATATTATTGCTATTATAGGGCCTAGTGGGGGTGGAAAAAGTACTTTTTTACGCTGTTTAAACAAACTTGAAACACCAGATAGCGGTGATATTTATATCAATAACACTAATATACTTGATAAAAAAACAGATATCAATAAAATTCGTCAAAAAGTAAGCATGGTATTTCAACATTTTAATCTTTTTAATAATAAAAATGTTTTAGAAAATTTATGCTTAGCACCAGTACAAACTAAAATCATGAGCAAAGATGAAGCAGTAAAAAAAGCACGAGAATTACTCAAAAAAGTTGGCTTAAGTGATAAAGAAAGCTATTTTCCTCACAAGCTTTCAGGTGGACAAAAACAGCGTATTGCCATAGCAAGATCATTGATGATGAATCCTGATGTGATCTTATTTGATGAGCCAACTTCAGCACTAGATCCTGAAATGATAGGTGAAGTTTTAAACATCATGAAAGAAGTAGCTAAAGAAGGTCTAACCATGCTTGTAGTTACCCATGAAATGGGCTTTGCAAGAAATGTAGCCAATCGAATTTTCTTTATGGATAAAGGCATTATAGCAGTAGATGAATGTCCTAAAATAGCATTTGAAAATCCAAAAAATGAAAGATTGAAAGAATTTTTAAATCAAGTTTTAAATCATTAAAATTTTTCAAAAGAGGCAAAATTTTGCCTCAAAGCCTCATAGCTCACTATACCCACACTTGTAGCTAAATTCAAACTTCTGCCACAATCTTTCATCGGTATAGTAATAGCATTTTCCCATTTTTTTTGCATTAAATCCATAGGCAAACCAAAACTTTCACTTCCAAAAAACAAAAAATCGCCTTTTTGGTAATTTACATCAAAGTAAGTTTGAGTGGTTTTAGTTGTTGCAAAGAAAAATCTATCTTGAAATTTTTCATATTTTTTTAAAAAATCTTCTAAATTATTCCATAACAAAGGATTTAACTTTTTCCAATAATCAAGCCCTGCTCTTTTAACCGCCTTTTCATCAATACTAAAAAGTGGATTGATAATATGTAAAGTAAATCCTGCGTTAAAACACATTCTACCTATGCTTCCTGTATTTTGCGGTATGCGAGGTTCAACTAAGACTATATGAAACATCTTTTTCCTTAAATGGTGTCCCCAGCAAGGTTTGAACTATGCTATAAAATAGCTTATTTATAGACATTTTATACCAAAAATTCACAAATAGGTATAAAATGGGTATAATCTTCTAGGAACGGATTTTATTTTTTTAAAAGATACTTTAAAATATATTAGACAAAACTTAATTATCTAAATTATATCTCAACATCTTTTTCATTTAAAATATCTAAGGTGTCAAAACTATACCAGTTTTCATTTAGTAGATTTTTAGTTACCATTTCAACATCTTCCTTTGAAGCCTCTCCAAAAAAAACATGCTCATCAATATCACTATTTTCATCTAAAGGCAAACTAGCTTCTTTTAAATTAGAGCTTAAAAATATATCACTAATATAACCTATAATATCTGAAGATGTAGCATCTTTATTAATTAAAACATCAACTATAGGGGTTTGATTAGAAATTGCACTATTAATATCAACTCCTATTTTATACCCAGCACTTACCAATCCTGCAACGGCTAAAACCAATTTTAAAACTTTATTTATTTTAGCTAAAGAACTTCCATTATCTACTATGCCTAAAAAACTTAATGCATCTATAACACCTCCAAGCGTACTAAGCGCGATTGTTATATTTGTTATAATTGTAGCCGAAGCTCCGCCTATCATACCGCCCAAAGCTCCACCTATAACTCCACCTGTATAAAAACTAATAAAAACAATCACAGCAGAAACAACAGGAGCTATTATAAACTCCCACCACTCCTTATCCTCTTTCACATAAAGATCATACATGCTATCCCATAAAATAAACCATCTATCTTTTCTTCCATAAGGCATATTGCTTTCATTATTATAACAAGGCATCAATGAAATATTTTTATTAAAAAGACTATTCTGACTTCTCAAAACAACAGGCTCTTGATAAGCTATATTATTTAAATTAGAAAGAAAGGCTAGAGGGTGAAATATATCGCCTAATTTAGAAACATTGATGTTATTGTTAAATGCACTTAAAAAATCAATATTAGATATTTTTTCAGGTACAATAAATACATTTTTATTTAATCTCAAGAACTCATCATAATATGGTCTTAAATTGTAATATCTACCATCTTCACTCTCTACTAAGCTTGGCTTAAATTTGTCTTTATCCGGTAAAATAAAATTAGGTTTTACAAGCTCATTGTTAATTATATTAGATTTTACAAAAATATATTTTGGCTTCTCAAATATTAATATATATTTTCCAGCATCTTTGTCATAAACTTTACCAACAAGCAATAAAGCATTATAAAAACCGTGCAACTTATCAAAAGTTATTCTATTATATAAATAATAGAAATTCTTTAGCTCTTCTTTGTATTTTAAAAGATAGCTAGGGTTTGCAACAACATTTTTTCCATGAAAATCAAAGTTAAACAAGCTTAAATTTTGTCTTTTCCTTATAATTTGACAAGTATCATGATATATTCCACTTTTATCTCCAGGATCTCCTCTATACCACTCATAAGGGTTTTGACCTACAAAAAACTGATTTAACCCCAAATCCCCACTATTATGGTAATTATATGGAGCTCTAGAAGGACTTTTAATATCATAAAAATCAATTCCATAGGAATTTGGAAAGAGCGGGTGATAAATTCTTGTTTTTACAGCCCTACCTTTTCTTATTAATTGTTTATGTAAAAGCTCTACATATTTATGCACAAAGGTAGTTCCGTATAAAAACCAAGCTTGATAACATTCCACATATCCTATGTCATTTGCATTCTGTGGATATTTAGCTCTTAAAAAATATTTTGGAGTTCTATATTTTTTATCAATCATTTTTCTATATTTTCAATTTTTTCTCTTACCCAAGCTTCCAACTCTTTTGGTATTTCAAGCCCACCTGCGCTTAGCCCAAAACTATATCCTTGTGCAACTTTTGCCATTTCTATTCTTAACATATCATCTATTTGTTCTTGTTGTCTAACTATAAGTGCTGGTTTTTTCTTTTCTGTTTCCGTTTGTGCTTTTAATAAATTAATTTTCTCTATGGAAATATTTCTTTCAATATCAAGCCCCTGCTCTTTCAATTCAACATCATCATCTATTTGCTTAGTCTGTCTTATAACCAAATCAGTTTGTGCTTTTTTTAACTCATTAGCATAAAAATTAACTTCATTTTCATCGCCTTGCAAAATCATATTAAGAGATGTTACTTGGCTTTGTGCTACTATGCTTTGGCCTACTAAAGATAATGCATTCGCTAAAGTTTTAAACTGCTCTTCATTTTTAATAACATCATTTTTTATGCTATCATCTAATATCTTTTTTAATTCTCCAAATGGGGATTTTTCCGCCAAGCTTAACTCTAGAATTTCGGGATATATTTTTTTAAATTGACTTAATCTTTGCTCATAATTCATCATTCAACTCCTTAATTTTATCTATATTGATCTCACATTGCTTATAGTGATAAAAAAGCTCACTATAAGCTTTTAATATATCTTTTTCATTTTGCACTATAGGTTTGCTTGCTCTATCAAATTCTAAAAGCTCATTTGGTATTTGCACTTTTTGAATTTGTATTTTGGTTAATACTTGTGTTTTGCTCCCACAGCCTATCAAGCATAACATTAAAAAGCTTAGTGGTATTAGTTTCATTGCTTTTGGATATATAGTTTTTAACATCATCAACCCTTGTTTTGATTTGATTTTTTTGAGTATTTGCATGAAAGAGTGCTTTTAGTTCTTGCTTGTGTCTTATTTTAAGCTCTCTAGTAATCCTTGTGAGTTCATTATTTACACCCAAAGCTAAATTTAAATCACTTTGACTTTTTTCTAATTTTGCGTTTGTGCTATCAAGTCTTAGATAAAAATATCCTGCTAAGATTGCCATTAGAGCTAAAGCAATATAAAGCTTTGTGCTTTTAAATAAAAATGACATATTGTTTATAGTTTAAAGTAGGTTTTTGTATAATACTTTCAAGGGTTAGCCGTAGGTCTGACCCCCTATGGCTTAATCTAACCCTAGAAAGTAGGTGATTAAATTTGAGCTATATAATCCACATAATCTTTATAATTATACTACTAAGTATGATTATAGTCAAGGCTTATTAACCTTATCCCCTTTTTTAGGGGGATTATGTGGTAACCTACTCTAAACTTACTCCTTTCTAAAATTTGTTTGTGATTTCTAATTTTATATTTGATAAATCTTGTTGATATAGCAAGTCATATAATTTTTTACAAGCTTGTCTGCTTTGACCTATACTTTCATCACTCTTAGTTAAACCTAGTAAAATACAACCTTTTGTATTTTTGTCTGTATTTCCCCAATGGATTAAAATGTGTCTATCAAAAGGCACATCATCGTTGTAGATATTTACAACGCTATCATCATCGTTTAAAACTTTAACTCCTGCTACTACCCTTTTACCTTTATCATTAAAACTTGATGATGTGTGTCTTTTTAGATTATAAACTCCCGCAGGAACTCTTAAGTCTTTTTCTCTTTCAACACCTTCTTCATCTTCTTCCAAAGAAAAACACTCAAAAAGAATATTTTCTTTTTCATCTAAGACTTTAAACTCTCCTATGACACAAGTATTTCTTAAATACTTTCTAGTTAATTTTAATTTCATTTATTCTCCTTTGTTTTGTTTTATTTCATTTAAAAAACTTGATTGTGCTTTTGCGCCTAAAGATATTATTTTATTTTCTAGTTCTCTAAATCTTTCATTTAATTTATCCTCAAACTCATCATAAATAAGCTTATCTCCTTGTATATTAAAGCTAATAGTAAAATCTGTATCTATTTCTTTACTACTTGGATTTGAAGAGTTAAATTCTTTAAAAAGCACATCATCTATGTAGATTTTAATATTTAGATTTTCACTAAAGAAGTTTCCACCCACGCCATACCCCCAAGGAGTGAATTTAAATTCTTTTATAGGTTTAGATAACTCTGCTTCTATAGTATAGAAAGGATCTTTTAATCCATCTTTTGCTAAAAATACACTAATAGCTGTTTTATCATATTCTCTAAAGGCATAATATGGAGTGTAGCGATTGTTATACTCATAGGCTCCATTAGAAGTAATTTTCACTTTAGCAAAAGAACTCAAACTTTCAGTATTAGCATTTTCTAAACTAAATTCAGCAGGTAAAGTGTTAGCATATTCATTTGTTGCTTTGTTTAGTGTTTCATTTTCTATATTGCCTAGTAAAAGATTATTGTTAGAATTATTGATAAATTCTAAAGCATTAATCTTTAAAAACTCATCATCTCCTGCTAATTTTATACCAAGTCTTGAAAGAGTTAAAGTTTTTAAAGGCCAAGCTGAGCTTGCTTGTTTAGTGCTAAATTCTACTTTAAGTTTTTTACCATCAATAATTTGTATTTGTTTTAAATTAGAACTACCACTATCGCCTTTGTCTCCTTTTTCACCCTTTAAAGAAGCTAAAAAATCATCTTCGCTTTTTCCTGCATTACCTTCTTTGTTAAGCCAAAGTTCATAAGCACTTTTTCCATCTTCTCCTTTGGCTCCACTATCGCCTTTTAAACTTTGAAGTTGCTCAGGCGTAAAATCTTCATAAGTAAATGCATCGCCTTTTTCGCCTTTTAAACTAGCTTGATTTTCTGTAATATAAGATAAAATACCATCTTTTATACTATCATCTAGATTTATCTTATCTAGCTCTTCATTTATGATTTTTATCAATTCTTCTTTATCTATCTTACCATTTTCATAAAATTGCACCAATTTTTCCATTTTGTTTTTAAGCTCATTTAAGCTTTCATTTTGTGTTTGAATAACTTGTTCTAAACTCATTTTATTCCTTTCAAAAAACATTTAACCACATGGAATGTATTACACGCATGATAAAAAATAAAAGTCTTTACTTTAGAGCAACCAAGCTCACTCATAGCTTCTTTTAAAACTTTATCTGCTAGCTTATAATCATCTTTTGAATATGCTTTTTGGCATAAATAATCATGCACGATGCTAGCACTAAAATACTCACTTTTATATGGAGGATAAATACTCCAAAAAATGCGTGGCACTGAAGCACCATCACTAATAAAACCTTTTGGCACGATAAAATTTAAACCACACAAACTAACTTCAAATTCTTTTACAACTTCAAATCTATCTTTGCCAAAAGGTTTAACTATAACTCTATGCATTATTATTTCCTTTATAAATCTTAGATAATTCGTTGTTTCTAATATGTGAGATATGGCTTAGCTTTATATTCATATCCTTAATATCATCTTCAATTTCCAATAATTTTTCATGTGTTTTTTGACAATGACTTTCTATAAATTTCACTAAAATCTCACTTGAAGCTTTTGAAGTGTTGATTTGTTCGCTAATTAATTTATTTGTTTCTTTTGATAACAAAATTAGCTCTTTTACTTTTTCTTGATTTTCATGGTTTATTTTTTTATATAAATTTATTACTATATAAGCCAAAACTATAACAATAACACCTAGTAAAGCAGGAGTGCTAAGCTGAGCTAATTCAATTCCTTGTTGAGTGTAATTCATCATTCCTCCCAAGCAATAGCTTCTAAATCTTGCTCAGATTTAGTTTGCTCTATTCTTTCTTTTAATGCATTTGCTTTAAATGTAATTTCTTGGGTATGATAAGCCACCATTGAAGCAAATTTTAAAAAATCTTGAGGTGTAAAAGTTACTTTTTCATCATTGATATCAATCCAAATGATTTCAGAGATTGAGTTAGTCCCACTTATATCAAGCATTAAATTAGTTACAGCTCCATTGATATTAAGCTTGTCTTTTTCTCTTGTTTGGAAAGTATGCTCATTATAAATAAGTCCGCTTTCTAAAGCTTCATCTCTTTTAGCTCTTATTTCATCAAGCTTAATTGTTTTTAGTTCTTCTAAACTTTTTTGGCGTACTTCATATTTTATATGAAAGATATTACTTAGCTCATCAAATTCTTCTTTTCTAACAAGTTCTTGGCTTTTTTCATCAAAACTTGGCAATTCTTCCTCACTTACTCTAGCAAAACCAAGAGCTTTAAGCTCATCATCATTTAATTTACTTAAAAAATAAGTATCTTCTCCTTCTAATTCTTCCTCATCTACTTTAATAATAACTTTTTTTAAATACACATCCTCATAAAAAAAAGTTTTTTCATTTATTTTGTAAAACATCTTTCCTCCTTTATACTGACTTGACTTTCGCAATATCAAACCAAGAATTACTTATGCTTCTTGGATCGTAACCTTCCGCCAAATACATCTCAAATTCAAAATTATTTTTTTTGCTAAATTCAGCATCCAATTTGCCTTCTCTAAACGGAAAAACAGGCACTCTAGTTGAACCACTATTTACAACTCCTACAATTTTGTCAGCGATATGCGCTTTAATTTTAGAAAGTCTTAAAACTATTTTATAATCAAGAAGTCTATGAGTAGAAATTATTTGCTGGAGATTTACAAATTCACCGCGCTCTATTTTTAAATTTTCTTCAATATTGTTTGAAGATGCTAATAATAAATGTGTCATATTAAGACCTTACTAATCTGATGTTATTTGCTGCTATGCAAAAATAAGCAAAGGTCTCAGTTCCACTAAAACCACTTTGTGCTATTCTAAATTTAAATGGTGCTTTAAAAGATTTTATGTTTTGACAATTATTTATGGTTATGGTTCCACTTTTACCTGCCCCGCCCCAATTAGCTATGCCCAACTCTGTATTTGCATTTGCTGTTAAAATAAAATGTTGAGCTTGTCTTAAGTCTATGTTTGTTGAACCTACTGTTCCTAAATTTTTAATACCACCACCATAATCTACATACCACTTTCTAGTCAAATGATTATCAGCTGTTGGATTAACTGCACAATTTGGAATAAGCTTAAAAGTAGTATTTCCATTTAAATTAGTAGTTCCATTTGCCGTTAAAGCGCCACTTAAAGTTATATTTCCGTTTATTGTCTTGTTTCCTTCTATAGAAACTTTTGTTTTTAGTTGTTCGTTAATATTTGTTATTTCTTTTTGTAATTTTTGCTCTGTAGTTTCTACATTTTCTAAAAGCTCTTCTTTTGTTTGTTCTATTTTTTGAGTATTAGCATTAATAGTGTTTTCTAGTATATCAATCTTAGCATCTTTGTTTGCCTTGTCAAGCTCTAAAGCCTCAACCCTAGGCTTCAAATTTACAACATCTTCTTTTATACTCACTATATCATAATCAATAGCCTTTGCATCTATCTCTTCCAAACACTCATCTTTTTTTGCATCAAGTTCGACTTTACATTCTTCTTTTTTTACATCAAGTTCTTGTTTATATTCTTCTTTTTGAGCATGTAAATTTTGCAAATGATTATTTACAAAAACATCAAATTCATTTTTATACCCTTGGTAAGTAGTGATAAAAATTTGAGTTAAATTATCAATCAAAGCTTTTGATGTTTCTATATATTCTCTAAAATTACTTTCTCTTTCTTCTATATTGGAAACTATACCTGTTGCATCATCGCACATTTTTTGATAAATTTCTTCCATAGCTTCGATAGTGCTATCACGCAAAGCTTTTAATTCTGTCTCATAGATTAATTTATCATTGCCTAGCTCTTTTTTAGCAACTTCAGCCAATCTTCCCAAATCTTCATTAGCCATTAAAGCTCTTTGATTGAACCTATCATAACTTTGCTCAAAATGTATTTTATATCCTTCACATTTTGCAACAAGCTCATCAAATTTAACAATAGCTTCATTTTTTACTATTTCTATAGATGAGATTATTTGCTCACCTTTTGCCTCTAAAGCTTCGTGTAAGCCTTGTGCTTTATTTTCTAAATCACTTCCTAAATTTGCAATTTGTTCTTTGAAATTTTTTATAAGCTCTGAATATGATTTAATGTCGTTTTCAAATTCTTTGTATAAAGCAATAACTTCTTTTAACTCTTCTAAACTCTCTTTGGTTTCTAGTAAAAGATTATAAGCTTGTATTATTTCTTTATACTTTATGCCAACATCATATTTTATTTCCTCCAATTTTTTGACACTATCTATCATTTCTTGATTTAATCTTTGATTTTCAAAAAAGATAGTATTTATTTTATTTTTTATAATTTCGCTTGCATCTAAAACTATTTTACTAGCTTGCGATGAAAGCTCGTTTACTTCTTTTTTTATCTGCAAAAGCTCTGGCTTTAGTCCCCTAAGCTCATCAGCACTATAGTTTAACTCTTGCACCAAATCTTTGCAATGTTCTAATTCTCTTAAAATATCATCTTTTATTTTTGAGCTTAATTCAAAATATTCTTTTGATAATTTTGTATTATTTGTAGCTTCTGCGATAATGGCTTCTAGATCTATCTTCATACTTTCATATTTAGATAAATCATCTTTTAAACTTTCAAATACAGGTTTATTTTCTTCTATAAAGCCTTTTATAAGCTCAAGTTCTTCTTTAGAACTTGAAAAATCATTATAAGCTTGCTCTATAAAATTAAAACGCTCTTGCATAATGCTAAATTTTTCATTAACACTAGAAAATTTAGTATCAAAATCTTTTTTATTTTCGCTAAAACTAGTATACATTGTTGAAACTTCTTGTTTTAGCTCTAGTGTTTGTTCGTGTAAAGAATTCACGCTCTCTTTTAAACCGACAATTTCATCAAGTCTTGTATTGTCTAAAGCTCTAGCTATAGTATCAATTCTTAATAAAATTTGATTAATTAATTCTAGCTTTTCTTTACCTGTTTTCAATTCAGCCAAACTTACCATTTTACTCCCCTGTATAAAAATCGCTATCTTTTATTCTTCTTTGGCAAAATAACAATAAATCATCCATTGTTTCAAGCCATTTTTTAGTATCCAAATAAGCTATAAAATCTAAGTTTGTAATACTTTTTTCATAATCATCATAACTCTTTGCTCTGATAAATTTTTTATATGTATCACAAGTGTGCATTTTCAAGCTCCTTTCCATCGTTACTAATATAATCATTGATAATTTCATTGCAAAGCTTTAAATACATTACATTTTCGCCTTTGCTCATCAAAAAACATACATAATTAATAACAGCGTAGCAAAGGCTTTCATCTATCATTAAATGTTCTTGTTCATCTTCAAAATTTGGCTCATCAGGGACTATCAAAAATGCATTGTTTCTAGTGTTTCTTAAGACCACTTGGTCATCTTCTCTTATGGTTTTAGTGAGTACGCTAGGCTCACATTTGCCACAAATATAATAAAAAGCCTCCATAATGTAGGCTTTTATAAATTTATCATCAACACTAGTTCTTTCTTTGGACATTTTCTTTAAGATAATATCCCTAACTAATACACTTTTCATTTTTTAAGCTTTAAAGCTTCACCTTCTACGCCACTAAGCCCAACACCTATAGCAAATGCATCAGCATTTCTTACTTCTAATGTGCTTTGAGTGTAAAATCTTTTTGCTTTTGCTGTTGCATCAGTAGGTACATCTTCAATAAAAGTAGGAATGTAAAGCCCGTGTTTCATAAACTCAAAATCACCTGCTATTAAAACATCACCTAATCCATATTTAGGGCTTAATAGTCTATGTAAGTGAAAATTGATTGTTCCAAAATCTGTCTCAAGACTCATAACATTTCCAACTAGATTTTTCTCATTTCCAAAAATCCTAGTAGCGAGTTTATTAATAGCAGGTTTTAAACTAGCTCCTAAAAATACATCTTTAGGTGTAGCACCACTATCCCAAATGCTTTGTAAAATTTGACTTAATTTATCTTCAGTAAGCAAGCTAGGAGTTCCGCTCCAATCTTTTGCTTCATCAAATGCTAATACATTGCCTCTTTTTCCACCACTAAAGCTTGTTTCTCCTTTTGCTATATAGTGAAACAATCCTGCCATTTCTCCACTTACACCATTTTGCGCTTGAATATGCTCTTTAAACACTGATTTTTTAACATCACTATCACGACCCAATCCAAATAAAGCATATTCTATATCTCTTTTATGCTCTTTTGTCTTTTTACCAACTTGATATTCCATCTCATTGCCACCATATTGTTTAGCTTTCATTAAAGCTGTGGTAACTGAAACTTCTGTAATAAAAATTTGTGTTGCATTAGATGTTTTTTGAGTTGTGTTTTTTGTTTCGCCATTAAATTTACTTAATTCCAAATTAGCATTCTTCTTTGGATCTGCTAATGTATCTGTAAGCCAAGAATGCAACAGTGGGCTTGTAACACTTGATGTGCCTATTTTGTTTAAAAGTGGTGTCTCGCTTGCACCTATTTGTATAATCTTTTCATATACGCTAGGTTTTAATTTAACATTTTGTGTTGCTGGTGGGGTAAAGTCCATAGATGACAAAGCCATTTTAAAATCTCCTTTGATATTTTTTGGAGATTTTGACAAAAATGGCTATTTCAAAACTAGTATATTTTGAAATAAATTAAAAAATATTTTACCTTCTTAATAAGTTACCCCACTTTTCTTCATATTCATCATAATGTTTATAATAATCAAGCCTAGAATTAAACTTTTCTTCTATACTTTTATAAACACAAAAACCATTTGCTTTGTCTAGTTTATAGTTTTTTCTTGAAATGCTTTCAGCAAACAACATATACTCCCATTTTTTAAAACAAACTATTTCATAATCTTTTGCTAGAAATTTCCTAAGCTCTAATAACTCTTCATCGCTAAGTTTTCTTTTAAAGCTTAACTCGTTTTTATGTTCTAAATCATACTTTAAAGCTTTAATCTCATTTTCATACTTTAGCTTTTGCTGTGCTAGTTGAGATTTGTAACCTAAGCTTTGTCTAAAAGCTAGTTTTTGCATTTGTTCTTTTTCGAGGTTTTTTAAGCGTTTTTCCATTTCATTGAAAGCATTAATAAAAGCTAACTTCCATTTATAAGCTTTCTCTCCTGTAAACCCCATAACAAGTAAAGAAAAGCCATCTCGAGTGATTTTATAACAAGGTAAAACTCTACCCGTGCTATCAGTATATTTACTCGCCTTAAAATTAAGGTCAGTGAAACTATCCTTTGGGAAAGTTTCAATTTTTGCTATAATATTATCGTGGCGTTTATTAAAAACTGCCGCGATGTCTAAAGAGGTAGTCGTTACTTGGTCGTTGGCTACCTCCAACTCTACACCCACGCCATTAATTACAGCTAATTTTTCCATTTTTTACCTTTTTGTTTTGATAATAAATACTTATATAAGTATTTATATTTTATATATTATCATTTTTTAATTATTATGTCAAGGTTTAAATAATTATTTAAGTATGTTTTTATATAATATTGCAATTAAATAAGGATAAATAATGGATAGGAATGAATTTAACAGTCTTTTAAAACAAGCAAATTTAACTAAAAAAGAATTTTCACAAATAATTGGAATGCAGTATAGTTCAGTAAATAATTGGGGTAGTTCGCAAGATTTTCCACGTTGGGTAAAAAGCTGGCTACAAAATTATATCAAAAGTAAGTCATATGATGAGATTAAAAATAAAATACTAGACATTGAGAAAATAAATAATATATTTTTGTAAATTTATTTTTTTAAAGCACTTTTAAAAAACTATAGAAAATAAATTTATTTACTCTTTATCTTTTCCTATTAATATTAAGAATAGTTTGAAGATTGAAGCAATTGTAATAAAAATAAATCCTATACACTGTAATATAATATTTAATATAAAAATAGGGATAGAAGCTATCCACATACAAATTTTTGCAATATTATTAGTAATATTATTGCTCTTCTTGTATAAAGCAAAAAATATACCTAACGTAACAAATACAAGCCAAACAATAAATATTTCCATCATAATTCCTTTATTGATTTAAAAAAACTTTTTCTAATTTTTTAGAAAAAGTCTATTATACCATATCAGATAAGCTTAAAATCTATCATTAGATGAAATTTCAAAATCCATAAAACCTTTTATAAGATAAATATTGAACATAAATAATTAAAAATAACATTTTTGTTGTTTTATGCAAAATTACATTTTATTACACATTTTTGTTGTTTTCATATATAATATACTTTTTATTATAATTGTGATATAATTGACACAAGTAAAAAGAATTGTGAAACTTATTATGTAGTTAGGTTTTAGACTTCTCTTTATAAAGGAGATTTGGCTCTTTATCTTTAGTTAGAGAGTTACCCCGCTTAGTGCGGGGATATTGTATAGATTTATACTATAATTAATTAAAGGTTGGTTAGCAAATTGTCCGAGCTAACCGCAAAAAAACAATCGGTGGAAGTGTTGTTTTTATCCTTTATATCTTTCAAAAGCCGTAATTATAAAAGTTCTTTTATTTCCTTTATATTCACTACTTAAGCCTATGATATAATTTTTCCAAAACAATTAATTTTGTTTTTAGCTTTGTTTGTTAGAATTTTAATTAAGAGTTTAAGGGCAGAATCTCGCCCTTTATAAAAGCAAGAGAGTTGCTACCTTCTTGCTTTTTCTCTTAAATCTTTTCAAAAGCAGTAACAACCCATTTGTTATTACCTATCTTTTGACCTTTTTCGTTCCAACCTTCATTTAGCCCCAATCTATAATCTTTATATATAATATTAAATCCATTATGGCTTTTCTTTACTTCCCCTTTCTCAACAATCTCATCAATCATTTTTACATAAAAATCAGGGTGTTTATCGATAATATGAGCTAAACCATAGCCTTTATGTTTTATCTTATCTGTTACTTCTCCCCAAACCAAATCAATATCACCCAAGTCTTTTCTATGAAAAGCACCTGCTACTTGTCCTTGTTTTTCAATGAGTAATTTTTGTAAAGCACCCTTTCCATCATGGTAATACTCTGCGTAATTTTTTCCAAATTCTTTCAAAGGTTTGATGTTTAATTCATTTTCTATTTTAGAACGCATTAGATCAGGTATATCAGCTTTTTTACCCTTATGTGTCTTTTTTTTAGCATTGAGTATAAATTCTCTAGTGACAACATCTAAATCACCCATAACATCAAGACTATAGTCTTTATTCTCTTTTAAAAAATTATCAAATCTTTTCCATTTATTCTCATCACTCTCTTTTTGATTTTTGATTTTTTCATCAAGTTTTTCTTTAACGCTTTTTTTGTTTTTCCTATCCTCCTTTAATTTCTCAATTAAGTTTTCTTTAGGTTTATCTTGGGTAGAATTTCCATTAGAGAACGACACTTGTTTTGTCTCTGAAGATGCCCTAGATGTCGGTAAGGCTCTCGCATTATTATAATACACTACTTTAGCATTTTTCATTTTATTTCTTATATTATTTTGCTTTTTAGGCGAATTGCTAATTATAGTTAAATGCGTTTCATAATCTTTACCTATGCTTGTAAAATAAGTTTGACTATCTATGTTTTTAATAAATACAAAATCATCCTTATCTCTTAAGACTACTTGTGGATTTTCTAAAGTATCTTTTATATGTGGTATATATTTAATTCTATCTCTTTCAACTAGTTTTAATAAACTCCCCTTAGTAAGCTTTATTTCTCTATCTTTTAAAGCCATTTTTACTTCTTTTGGTATATTAGGGATATAATCATCATCAATACTTTTAAGATTAAAAGTTTTCATCCATTCGCTTCTGGCATTTTTATCTATAATATATTCTTTACCATTTTTGCCTATAAATTTTAAAGAACTATCCTTAGGATCAGGCTTGTCCATATAAAAGTTATCGCCTTTGATTAAATCTTTAACTTTTGAATTAAATTCTTTTCTAGCGTTTTGTGCTTCTTCTTTTAATGTTTTATCTTTAATACTTGATATAAATTCTTTGGCTGATTTATCAAAATCTTGTAAAGTATTGATATTAGCAAAGCCTCTTCGCATTTGTATTCTTAATCCAGCTCTTTTGCCAACTTCCAATAGCCTCATAAAATAAAATGCTATATAATCAGTAAAATTATTAACAAACATTGTTTTAGCTCTTTCCATGAAGTTAGGGCTTATTCCATGTCCTAGCTCTTTTGCTTTTGAATTTAAAATGCCATCTATTATAGTTTCAAAATTAGTACGCAAATCGCTTATTGTTTTTAAAACTTCAATCTTTTCCTGTCCTGATTTACTTTTAGGTTTATAGTTTTCAAAATTATCCATAAATGCTTTATAATTTACTATAAACTTGGGATTATTAGTATCTCCTATATTTATTTTATTTTTTTCTAAAGCTCTAGTTATTATTTGGCTATCTAAAACTTCAATCTCATCATCACTAAGCCCTTTTGTTATAGCTTCATAATTCTTTTTTGGATTGGTTTCGTTGATTATTTTATCTATATCTTTTGATATATCTTTTTCGCTTCCTTTTAATTTTTCACCTAACTTGCTTTTATCATATACTTTAAAAGCTTTATAATCACTTCTTATTTTTTCAAGTATATTTCTTGATAATTCCTTGTTATTTGAACTTTCTACTATACTTTCTAAAAACACATCTTTAAGGCCGTTTAAAAAACCACTATAATTATAACTTGAGTTGTCTTTTAACTTTTTGCCTATAGCATCTATCCTATCATAAATTTCTTTTACACTTTTTCCATCTAATTCCCCGTTCATAGCTTCTTTTATAAATTCTTTCACTTTGGCTGGTGTAGCTTCTGTATAAATGCCTGAATTATCTATGGCATCAACTAAAACTTGTTTATTTATGGTAATTCCATTTGAGCTTAATCTATCTAAATCATCAAGTCCTTTTCCAAATTCTTTATAAGCTCTTTTTGCTCTAGCATCTCTTAAAGCATATAGCTCATCAGCTTTAGAAGTATTATTCAAATTTAATTCTTTTAATATAGCCTCATCTTGTAAGTGTAAAGAATTTGCTACTTTATTTGATATTTTAGGGTCTTTTGCTAAAACACTCCTTGCCATATTAGCTAAATCACCATTTATAAAAGAAAGATTGATAAGGTCTTGTTGATTGAGTGCTGCTTCTTTTGAGCCTATATTTTTACTTATTGTATTTAAAACATCTGCACTCTTTTGAGAAATATTTTTTACAAGATTATTTTTTGACATATTGGCCATACTTTGAGCTTTTTTGGCTGCAAAATCTGCAAACGCATTGCCTTGATTAACTTCTAAAGGTATAGTTCTTGATTTTTGTAGTATATCATCATAGTTTCCATTTCCACTTTCTATTAGTTCTTTTGCGTAAGCTTTTGAAGTTTCACTGCCTTGTGAAGCTAAATCATTTATAATATTAGGGCTTATTTTTCTAAACCTATCCCCTATGTTTTCTTTTAGATTATTTCCCTTAACAGCTATCCCATCTATCATATCTTTGCCAACAGCTGACCCTGTTTTTGCCATAGCGTATGTATTTTTTAAAGCTCTTGCACCTTTAGCTACTCCGGCGAAAGCTGCATCTCCAACTAAAGAAAGTCCAGCATTTTCCCCCATAAGCATAAGAGCTTCTTTTAAATTTGCTTCCTGATTTGTATCTTTTGTGTTCCCATAATAATCATATCCAGCTCCTAAAGATGCACCTAATGCACCTCCAGCGACCATACCAACTCCACCACCTAACATACCACCGCCAATTGCACCTGCTGTTCCTAGTGCTACACTAGCACCATTATCTCTAATCCCACGATATAAGTCACCTATTAGGCTTCCTTGAACCTTAGCATAATTGCCTTTTACATCTTTAACCCAATATGAACCATCGCTATCTTGTAAAAGTTTTCCTCTTCCGGATTTTTGAAGCTCATCTCCTAAATCTCTCATAAACTGATTGCTTTTTCTCGCCACTTCGTTATCATCAGCAAAAATAGGTTTAGAAGCATTAAATTGAGATTGTTTATCTAAAATATAATCACTTAAATCATCAGCATTCATTTCCTGATTATTTTCATAATCATACAAATCTCGCTTGTATTGACTAATATGGCCGAGTGGATTTGTTAGATTTTGGTCTTGTATGTTATATATTGAGATATTATTTCTATTTTGTGTAATTGCTTTATCTATGTCATTTCTTAACTCATCTAAATAATCATTCTTATCTTTATTATCCTGCTGCAAAAAAGCCAAAATATCACTTTCTCTTGGTTTTTCTTTTAAAAATTCTCTTATACTCATTTTACTAACCCCTCTTTTCTTAGTTCTTCCAAGCTTACTTGCTTTCTTTTTCCTGCGCTGTTGATTAAAATAACATTTCCATTAGAATCAGGTTCAGAAATTTGTGCCTCAAAGCCTCCTAAATTCACATCATAAAATTTTTGATTATTAGCAAACGCTAATAAGTTATGAGAATTTTGCTGAGCCTCTTTTGTTTTTTGATTTTCTACTGTAATTGCTTTTTCGCTAGGTTTGTCATACTTCTCATCCCAATAAAACGCTCTAATCTTTGGGGCATATTCATTATAAAAAGCCATATTGTTTTGATATTCCTCTATAGCAGTTTGCCTTTGAAAGTTTGTTTTTGCATTTCCTAATTTTTCTGACAATTCTAAACTATAAGCTGTTGGTGCATATGCTAACCACTCTCCTGCTAAATCTTGTGCCACTTTTTGGTTATTTGCTTCTAGAATATTGCCATTTATAGGGAAATTTGCTTGCGTATTCTCTAAATTCCATTTAGCATTTTTTCCTCCTCTCATTATATCAGTTAGCATTCTTTGTAAAAACAAATCACTAGCACTATTTAAATCAGTACTCTTGCTTCCCCATCCACCAAAAAATCTATTTATGGTACCATTCCAAAAACCATGGGTTGTATCATATGTCTTTCCTCTATTAGAAGCCATATCCAAAAACTGAGCAGCTGCTTTTGTTCTAATATCCCCTAAATACTGTTTATCTGTAAAATTCTGTCTCGTTGTATTACTATTTGTTATATTGTCAAATAGTTTTTGTTCTTGTTTTTTTGCATTGATTTCGTTTTCTATTCTTTGCATTTCTAATAAAGTTTTTTGATTATTTATGTCTCTATAAAAAGATTGCGAATTAAATTCTTGTAAAGCTAAATTATTCTTTATTCTATCTTGCTCCATAGCATACTCAAAAGCTCTTTCCTTTTGCAATAAATTATTATTTAAAAAAGCATTATTAATCTCATTTTGTTCTTGTCGAGCTTTTAATTCTTCATCTCTTTGCGCCAAAAGTCTTCTTTTGTTTTCTTCTTCTCTATATTGTTTCATACTATCGTATAAAACTCCACCTACTTTTCCTGCATTTTGGATTACGCCAAGACTTGGGTTAAATACTACTTGCTGTGGGTTATAATATGCCATTTTTCTACCTTTATTTAATATCTAAAATAAAGGATTTAAGGTAACCCCTTAAATCCATAAACTTTAACTAGCCCAAACTTCTTTTAAGTTATTTTCTCTATTTTGTCTTCTTCTAAGCTCCTCTTGTGCTAAGTATTTGTTAAAATTGTAAGCATCTTTTTGAAGCTCAAAATTCTTTTTTGCCATTTTCTGCTCTTCATATCCGCCCCAAAGTCCTCCGGCAAGCCCACCAAGGTCTATAAGCCTATCAAAATTAGTTCTTGCTCCATTTTTTGCTATTTCTTTATTCCCCCATTTACTAAAATTATCAAAACCTTTACTTAGAAAATCAGTAAATGAAAAACTATCAACCTTTGGAGCCTGAGCCTTAACTAAGTTTTTTGAAAAATCAAAACCATTATTCATTAATGCTGCGTAATTCATTAAATACCCCTCTTTAAACTAAAGATAATAATTCTTTTCCTAAATCAATATTAGAAATATCATCACCTTTTTTTATTTTTGAGTTAAAATCACTCTCGCCACCTGCGTAATTTGATCTAGGTAGGCTCTCATCTGCCTTTTTACCAATATCTTTTTTATAAACCATAGCCAAAAGTGTTCTCCAGCTTTGTAAATCTCCACTTGCTAATCCACCAAGTTTGTTTGCTAATTCTCCCATAGTTTTTAAGTCAGCATTTGGATACTCTTTTCTAATTGTTCTTTCAACCTCCATGTATTTAGCGCGCAAGCTTTCTTCCTCATCTTTTTGCTTAGCTTTTGCTTCTAATTCATCTAGTTTTTTAAGCCTTTCATCAATTCCATCAAGCCCTAATTGCTTTAAATACTCTTTCCTTTCTTCTTCTTCTTTACTTGGCTTATTTTTATTATTAAGTAGTGCTAAGCTTTCTTTTAAGGTTTTAATTTCATTTGCTTGCTCTTTTAAAAGTTTAGATAAATCTTGATTATTTTGTTCATCTTGTTCATCTTGTTCTACTTGCTCTACTTCTTGTCCTTCCTCTTTGCTTTGAGTGGTTTCTTCATTGTCATTAAGTGAGTTTAAAAGTTCATTTAAAGCATCATTTTCATTCATTTGTTCATTCATCATCTTCTTCCTTTAGTAAATTTATTATCGTGTCTAAAAAAGCCATTTGCTCTAAAGCTTTTAGCCTATACTCTGCTGTTTGTTGTTGGTTTTTTGCCATTGCAAAACATTCTTGGTATTTTTTATCTATAAAATCAACTAGCCTCTTACCTCCTTTTGTTTGTTGTATATCAAAATTTAAATCCAACAAAATCTTCATTGCATACCCTTGTTGAAAGCAAATAAAGAATTGACATTTTTTATCCCCAAAATAGGTAAAAGTTCTTTAACTAACTCTTCATTAGCTTTAACAATTCCATATGCACTTTGCATATCACCTATACTCATATACATTTGATAAAGTTGTGAAAATACTTGCATACTTGCTTGAAGTCCTGCTCTTCTAATTTCTTTATTCATAGCTCCAGTACCTGTTTGTATATTAAATCTAAAACTAGGTATATCCTCTCTTGTAAACCCATTAAAAAATTCATCATTTCCATACTTAAATACTAGTTTTGCAAATCTATCAAACAAAGGCTCTACAAAAGTCTCATTATATGATCTAATATAATCAGCACTTCTTCGACCACCTTCTTGTGCTTTTATGCTAATTTCAGTAGCAGTTTCATTTTGTGCAGTTTGTGCGCCGTTATTTTGTGGGCTAACACCCGTAACCTCTGTGATTTCACTCTCTAAGAGTTCTAAATTAACCCCTGAGCTACTTATATTCGGTGTTGGCAAAAAACCAACACTTGAAGGCTCTGTAAGATATATTGGCTTACCAACAGTTTCTAAGTCTTCTCTTGAAACTCCGGCAGATTTTTGAAGTATTATTTTTGGGTTTAATGCACTTCTCATTGCATCTATTAAAAGATTTCTTGTGATATTTATTTCCTTTTGCAAAGACAATGCACTTGACATAACAGGTTCGCCATAAGCACACACATATTCTTCATTGTCTATTGTTTTTAATTGTGGAAGCATTGACCCCCAAACAAAAGGCTGCCCATCTTCTAAGATCACATCATCGCGTAACAATTCCTCTTCTAAAAGTGTTGAAACAACCCATTTATCATCATCTTTTTTCACATAAATATCATATAACTTAACCTTTTTAAACTCTTCATTTTTGTCAAAATGCACATCTATATTTGTCTTTTGATAAAATCCTAATTTTTGCCTTTGCTTAATTTGTGCGTGTGAAAGATAAATCTCATTTACGATAAAACTAATATCATCATTATTTAAAGCATTTGGATCAAAATAAACCTCATCTATACCAACTCTTTCAATACGAGGCATACCCTTGTGCCAAGTTACTTTTGCTATTGATGTTCCTGTTGTTAAAACATCTAAAAATAAAGGCTGAAAGAGCTTAAACAAATTAATTTCTCCTGTATAAAAATCTAAAGCTCTTTGCCACATAGCTATAATTTGCTCATCTGAATTAATATAACTTTCAATATCTGCCATTCTCTCACTGTTAAAATACACATCATTTAAAGCAGTTATTAAATATTTAATTTTTGCATTAATCTTTGGTATAAAGATGCAAGATTTGTTTCTTTTTTCATAAATTTCTTTTTTTTCATTTTTTAATAAATATGCATCTTGCAAGGCAGAAAAATAAGGCTTGTATTTTTCATAAGCATTTTTACTTTCACTTATAAGTTTTACTAAATACGTAATTTTTTCTTCTTTATTTCTCATTATTAATTCTCCATATGGTAACTTTACTAAGCTTTGTTAGCTTAGCAATATCATCATCACTCACACCTTTTTCTTTTAAAATTTTCACCATTTCTCTCTTGTATTGCTTTTTAGAAATATTTCTAAAACCCCCAAAAAGATCTAATATCCACTTAGCCAAAATTATTTTTATAACATCATCTTCTTTCTTAGCTAACTCTTTAATTTTAAGCGGATCTATATTCTCATATACCATTAAAAACTCACCAGCCATCATAACTCCAATCTTCACTAGTATTGTTTTTTGGGTGCAATTTTTCAAAGAAAGTTAAAGCTAAAGCATCACTAGTATCAGGGCTTTTTCCGTAATCTTTTTTTATCTGTTCTTTTGCCTTTATCTTTAAAAGCCCCTTATCAGAATACTCATATTCAATCATGCGTAAATCTTTTTTTAGCTCATCATCTTTGATAATTTGCATATGTTTTATGTTTTTAGCCAAAGTAAAATACATTTGCGCTCTTTTGTTTAAGTATTCATTGCTAGTTGCAGAATTTGCAGAATTTGCCTCAAATACAGGCAAGCCATAATCACTCAATATATCATATACACCAACTCCAAGCCCACAAGTATCTATAAAAATACCTCGTGGCTTTTCCTTGTCTTTATTAAATTCTGCTAAAACAACATTTGCTAAAGCACTAATGCTAAACCCACTATATTTTTTAATTTCATCTACAACAAAACCTTTTCTCTTAACCAAAACGCTCTTATCATCTCCATATCTTGCTACATCAAGTCCCCATATATTGTCTCCTTGCATTTTTTGCATATCAAAACTAATAACATTCATACTTTTTTCAATATCACTTAAAGCAAAAAGTTCTGCACTAGAGTTATCTATAAAGTCTCCATAAATTTCTTGTTTAACTACTTCGCTATCTTCTCCGCCTACTTCTTCGATTAGCTCTTTGATTTGATCTTTACTCAAAAAAGGATTATCATAACTTGAGAACTGAAAATGTTTCCAATTTTCATCACTTAATTCTTTTTTACAAAGCTCATAAAAAAGATTTTTTCCTTTAGGAACTCCACCTATAATCGCTCTTGATTTAGGATTATCAAGCAACATAGGGCGTATGGCGTTGTACCAAAGATACTCCCCTTTAGAGCCTTTTAAGATAATTCCTGCTTCGTTTAAAATTACCAAATCATAGCCAAAGCCTTCTATATTTTCAGGTCTTTCAGCACTTCTCATATGAAGCACAGCATTATTTAAAATGAGTTTTTTATCTTGAACGCTCCAAGAATAAAATTCTCTTGGGAGTTTTTTTAGCTCAGGCATAAAGTAAAGCTCGAAATAATTTTGTAAGTTGCTTTGAACCGTGTCAACCCAAAGAACATTTAACTCCATTAAAAGATTTTCTATTACATATTTTGCACTTCCTCTTGTAAAACCCAATCTTCTCCCCTTTGCTACAGTTATGAAGCGTGGATTTTTATCATCAAAAACTTTAAGTTGTGCCGGAGTGTAAGAAAAATCAAGTTTTAATTGCATTTAACTTCACTTCTTATGATTTCTATTTTTTGAACACTATCACTAACCACTTCTTGTTTATCTACATAGCCATGATTGTTTTTAAGCAAAAACATGCTTATGCTAGGAGTGTAAGTGCCTATCAAAGAATGATCTATTATAGAGCTAGCACATCTTTGTTTAGCCATTTGAATAATTTCTCCAAATTCTGCATCTTTCTCCCAAATACTAAGAGTTTTTGTCGTAACACCTAAAAATACAGCTAGACTTTCTATTGTCTTTGGAGCATAAATAGTTTTTTCTTTTGTTTCAGCAAGTGGTGTATTTGTAGCAAAAAACTCATCAACTTTTTGCTCTAACTCATCTTTTGTTAATACTTTATTGCTCATAAGATAATCCTTCCTTAAAATCATATTGGCTAATTTCTAAATCCAAAAAAGCCTTTTTAAAAGCAACAATTTCATATTTCCCTTTTAACACGTTCTTATCATTTTCAAACAGCGCATCCAATACGGCTTTTACGATATTATCTGCATCACCATGCTTTTTATTGTTAAAACCTATTTTTAAAGAAAACTCGTATTGCTTTTTAGAGTCAAAAGCTTGATTAGGGCTTATTCCATTTTGCTTTCTAAACTCAATTTGCAAGAGTTTTTTAAAATCTAAATACTTAAGATAATCCTTGCAAACAAACTTGGCTCTTTGAGTTGTTCTTTTATAAGGCACAGGGTTATTTTTAAGCTCTAATTTTAAAGAATAGCTCATCGTATTACCTTTTCTTTATTTTTGCTTAAATAATTAAAATTGGTGTCGGTTTTTTCTTTTAGTTTTTGAGAAAACTTTTCCAAATTTTGCAAGTGCAATATTTTTTCTTCTTCTTTTGTTTTTTGATGGCAAAGTTCTGTTTTTAATTCTATCTTTTGAATATCCAAGCTCAAATCTTTACCAACTCTATGCTGGTTTTTAAACATGAAGTCTATAAGTGCCTCTTTAAAATACCCATCTTCCACCAAAGACCCATCGTGATATGTTAATTCTTTAAAGCCATTTATACATATTAAACAATCATTTGAACTATTTTCAAGTTTTACTTTATTTTTGAAACTATCATAAGCAAAATATTCATATGTAAAATCATTTTTATACACTCTAAAGAAGGCTCTTGACTTGTAATTTCTAAAAAGCCATTTTAAAAAACTTTCTTTATTTTTAAATCGTTCTTTAAACTCAAGTTGTGCTATCTTGCAAACAATTCTAAGTTTTTCATAAGTAGAACCGATGATTTTTTCACTCATACATGTCTCAAAATAATAATCTAAAAAAACATGTATATCTTTGACATCTTTTAAATATCTACCAACTATATCCACCGCTTGAGCTTCATTAAGCTCTAACAAATTCATTAAAATTTTAACTTTTTCTTTCATTTCATCCTCAACTAATACTTACTACATCAATATAATCAATATATTTTTGTTCTTGACTATCTTCAAATCCATAATAATCCATCAAAGAACTCACCACACAAGCTTCAGCTTCTTTTTTTCTAGCTTTAAAAGCATTTTTTCTTAATGCATTTTCCTTTGCATATTTGAGCCAAGTATGTAAGCTACCAGCAACAGAAGCCATTTTTTTGTTGCTTCTCTTCCACTGTCTAACATCCCAATACTCTATAAAATCTTCAGCCAAACTCTCATCAAAGCAAGTATTGTGCTTTTGATTAAAGGTATTAATCTGCTCCATTAGATCATCTACACTAGGTTTTTTAAATTTACCCATGCTAAACTCCTGTGTTTTTAAAGCTCCAAAATCAACAACAAAAAAAGTTCGCGTAGCGTTATTATTTTTATTTGTATTCTCTTTATTTTCTAAATTTTCTAAATTTATAAATTTATTATTATTTATATTTATATTATTTTCTTTATACGCGTGCGTGTGTGTTTCTATATATAGGGAATTTTCATTTTTTTCTTTTTCAATAGTCATTTTTGTGTCGATTGATAAAGTGTTATTTTCAGCAACTTTGCTTAGGTTTTTATCTTCTAGTTTAAGCTTATATTCAGTTTTATTAAAATGCTTAATAATGTTTTTATTTTCATCAAATAAAATCCATTCAAAAAAATTCAAAGAACCTTTTCTTACTTTATCTATTTGCAATAAATCAAAATCTATTAATTCTCTCTTTGCTACCCTAAGTCTTTTTAAGCTTATTCTTGTATCTTTTTTGATTAAAATAAGTTCTCTTAAGTAAATTTCACTTACTAAAGTTTTTTCACTCATTCTCTTAAGCTGTAAATAAAGAGCCAAAGCATCCATACTTAAGCCACCATAAAAAATCGTATTAGCTACTTTTGTGAAACCTCTTCTAGCTCTAAGTGACTTTTTAGCTCCTAAAGCCACTTCTAAACTAGCTTTAAAATGCGGTATACTCATCATTTTTCCTTAATTTATTTCCTCTTGGCTGATTTATATTTATCTTTGAACTTTTGATGTAAAAAATGAGACAAAGAATAAATAAAAACTCCGATTAAAAATCCTATACTAAGACCCGAAAGCAAGTAGTTAATCACACTCATAAAACATCCTTTTCATCCGCACTCCTTTTTAGTTAAAATTCCCCATCTTTAAAGAAAGGAGGATTAAAATGGAAATCCAACAATTAGAAAAAATCATTTTAGATTTAAAACTAAGAGTTGAAGCATTAGAAAGCAAAGTGGCTTTATTGGAAAAGGATAAAAACACTTCGCAACACTTTAGTCTTGATACTCCAGATTTAATTAGTGACAAAGATTAATCCTTATTAAGTATCAAAGCGTTTTCAACCCTTAAAGCCAAGCTAATATCAAGAGAGATGAATTTATTTAAAGTCGAAAAAATATATTCATCAACACTTTTATTATCTTGGCTAGAAAGTGTTTCAAGCACCTTATAATGCTCATCTTTAATTTTAATTTTTAAATTAAGCTCTTTCACTCACACTCCTTTTTTGGTTTTCCTCTATAAAATCAAGCAGCTTATCTCTATTTACTCTACCCCAAATATTTGGTGGGATATGATATTTCTCCCAAAGTTCTCCCGCAACTTGCACTTTTATCCCAATGCGAGAACTCAAAATACTATCAACTCCAGCCTTACTATAATAAGTTAATAGAATTTTTTTCAACTCTTTTCTGTTCAATTTTGCTTCCTAACTTTTTAAATAAAAATGTAGTATAACTACCATAAAAATAAGCTTAAAATTTATGTTGTTATACTACATAAATTTTATAAAAAAACGATGTATAATTACTACAATAAAAATAAGGAATGCGATGTTTTATAAATTAAACAAAGAATATTTAACAGAAGTGCTGAAAGAGAAAAAAATCAGTAGAAGTAAACTCGCTCAAATGCTAACAGACAACGGCTATGAAATATCATTAGATGGCATAGCCTATTGGTATAGATCTGAAAACAACCAACCTGAAAATTATGAAAATGTTATAAAAATTGCTCAAGTGTTAAATGTTCCGATAGAAAAATTAGCACCAATAAACGATAATATAAAAACAAATATAATTCCCTTGTTAAAAAAAGACAATCAAATCGAATTTAAATACTATCCTGATGTTTCTGCTTCAGCTGGATATGGAGTTTTAGCACAAGATATAAATTATACTAGTATTTGTGTTGATGGAAGTTTTCTAAAAGAGATTTTAGACATTCCTATAAAAAAAAGCTATGATATTATAAAAATAAATGGCGATAGCATGGAGCCACTTTTAACACATGGAGATTTTGTTGTTATTGATAGAAGCAAAAATACTCTTGGTACTATATCGAGTGCTGATATAGTTATTTTTAGACAAGGCGAAGATCTATATTGTAAAAAAATTAAAAAAGAAGCTTTTTGCGATTTTATTTATTTAGTATCTGAAAACAAAGACTACAAAGAAGTTAAAATTAGCGATTTTGCACAGTGTGAAATTATAGGGGTGGTTGTATCAAAAATGACAGTTGAAACCTTTAAAAATTTTATAGAGTTTGTAAGATGAAGTATAAATATGATATATTAGTTTTAATTTAATATTTTTACATATTTATGTTAAAATACAAAAATTTACAGTTAAAGAAAACACAATGAAACACCAAGACTTAATAAGTAAGCTAAAAAACTATTTAAAACATGAACAAAACAATAATTATATCATATATGGCAAAAAGAAAATAGGAAAGACATATTTCATTAAAGATTTCATTAAAATTAATGAATATCAAGAAAATAGTTATATTAATTCTTTAATATCTACTTTTGAAGAAATTAAAAAAAATATTATAGAAAATCAAACAAATATAATCGTAATAGATGAATTAAATAAAATTTCAAAAAATAAATTAAAAAAAATACTCAATTTGGTTAACGACTATCAAGATAAAAAAAATTTTTTATTGATAAGCACAAAAAAAGGAAAAGAAGTAATTTCTAAAAAAATATACAAGTATAAAGAAATATATCTTAACTATTATTTTTTAAAAGATACAATTGAAAAAATTTCATCCGAGAAAAATATAGTAGATATACTAGGTATAGTAAGTATAGTAGGTATAGTAAAATATAAAAATTTAAACGAGTTTTTTGAATTTTTATATCATATATCTTGTATTAAAAAAGAATTAAATAAAATTGATTTAAACTTAAGAGAAGATGTGCTTAAACAGTTTTTTTATAGCATGAAGTATCATATTTTCCACAAACAAGAAAGAAAAGTTAAAATCAATATTACTGAAGTATATTTTAAATATGGTGTAGAAGCTTTTACAGATATATTCAACCACTTTTATGAAAAGAAAATAATAAATAATAAATTATTTGCATATGAGTATTATATTGAAAGTGATTTTTTCAATCGTAACAGCAATGATATTATATTGTTTTTAGATCCTGATACTTGCAAGATTTTAATTAAAAATAATATAATAACAAGAGAATTATTCATACAAACTATAAAAAATGCTATTGAAAAAATAATAACAAACGAAAAATTACTTTGTATTTATTTTGATATATATATAGATATATTAAATAATTTTGATTATTTGGATAATAATAATGAAGATATAAAAACAATATTTAATATTTTTTTAAATATTGTTATACAAACCAATACAGACAAAATTATTAAATTAGATGAGCATAGAATAAAAAAAATAAAAGAAAAATTTCTAATAGATTTTTTAAAAAACAAAAATATACAGTATTTTTTTAACAATGCGGTATTGAATGAATATACACAAAGTAGTTCTTTGAAAGATAACAAAATAATAAAAGCATTAAAAGCAATAGGACATATAAAAGAGAAAGCAGAAAAAACAAAATTATTTTTTAGTGATAAACACCCCAAACCAAACGAAATTATTTTTTATTAAAAAATAATTAGAAACAAACAAAAGATAATGGATATGAAAAAATGCTTAAAAAGATATTCTTATTAGCGCTATTTACCTCATTATCTTTTGCAAAGTACACGCAATATAAACCGAGTGAAGATTTTGCAAAGTATTTTACTACACAAAACTGCTCTCAAGTTTTAGATAAATTTTATTATATTAATTGCTATGATTATAACTACAAAGGTACTAAAGCAGTAGCTTATAAATTAGAAGCAGATAATCTAAAAGGCGAACAAATCAAAAAGCGTCCGCACTTTGAAGATGATACAAATATACCTAAAAAATATCGTACCACTTGGAGTGATTATAAAAATAGTGGTTATGATAGAGGACATACCCTTTCTAATGCCTCTATGAGAAAAACTACTCAAGCTCAAAGAAGTACATTCTTAATGAGTAATATTACTCCGCAAAATCCACAAATTAATCAAAAAGTATGGAATAAGATTGAAAAAAGAGAAAGACAAGTAGCTTTAAAGCTTGGAGAAATTGAAGTTTTAAATTTAGTTAATTATGATAGCAACCCACAAAGAATAAAAAATCAAATTGCTATTCCAAACTCTTATATCAAGATTATAAAAGGTAATAATTTTAAAGAATGCTATCGAGTGTCAAATCATGAAGTGGAAAACGAGAATATAAAAAATTATAAGGTTGATTGTGGTAAAATTTTATTTTAAAAATACCTTTCTTTATTTTTAATAAGATATAATTGTAAATATTTTAATAAGGTAACACTTAATGCAAAAAATAATAATTAAAAATTTAGGACCCATACAAGAAGCAGAGATAATCTTAAAACCATTTGTAGTATTTATAGGAAAAAGCGGTAGTGGAAAAAGTGTAATTCTAAGAACCATTAGTATGCTAAAATGGCTATATAAACATGAATGGATGAAATCATTTTATGAGCCAAAATTACTTAACTCTATAAGTCAAGAAAAATTTAATGAATATCTAAAAGAATCCATGCTAGATACTTACATAGACAAAAGAACTGAAATTGCATTTATAGATAATAAAACTCCAGTAATAGAAATAAAAAATAAAGAAATAATTATACATCTAATAAAAAACAAAAATCCAATTGGAAAAATAGTATTTATAAATGATACTAGAAATTTTTTACCAGAATTGTTTACGCTTCCAGAGCAAAGAAAAATCAAATTATCGTATCATACAGATGATATGATAGCAAATTTTATTGAAAGTATCAACAAGTTAAAGAACTTCAAACTAAATACTATGGAAAATATAACATTTATTTCTGAAACAGAAGCAGATTTTAATAAGTTTTATTTAAAATATAATGACATTAAAATACCATTTGAGCAATCAAGTTCTGGGGAGAAGAGCGCTAGCATATTGGAAATAATATGTAATTATTTTGCCCATGAATATAATATCGAACAAAAAAGTGCAAAAAAAATTATTCTTGAAAACATATTAAATAAATTTATTACAAATAAAAATAAAATACAAGAACAATACCGGAGCATTGAAGAAGAAATATTAAAACAAATTAATTTTCTTCAATTTCTTTTTTCTCAAAAAAACAAACCGACTTTAGAAATTTTTATAGAAGAACCGGAATCAAATTTATTTCCAATTAATCAAATGAATATGGCTTATTATCTCACAAGCCTTAGGAATGCAAAAAATAAACCGAATATTATGTTTTCAACTCATAGCCCATATATATTAACATCATTAAATAATATTTTATATGCTTCAATGGTTGAGCAAAAACTGCAAAATAATAAAAAAGATGATATTTATAAAATAATTGATAAAAAAAATATTATAGATTATAAAGACTTAGCAGTCTATAAATTAGAAGATGGAAAAGTTGAATCAATTATGGACAAAGAAACAAATCTAATTGATGCTGAATATATAGACACTGTGTCAGATAAAATAATGGATGATTATTATAAAATAGCAGAGTTGGATAAATGAAAAAAAATATATTAGAAGAAAAGTTTATAAATAAAGACGAGTGCTATAATAACACATTAGTATGTGAAGATAGTGTAAAATTAATACTTGAATGCAATGGAAGAGATTTTTATAAAATTTTAATTGATACAAAAGATATTAATAAATTAGAAAATAAACAATCAAGATGTGATTATCTTGTTGCTACAACTGATTTAAAAGATATAATTATATACACAGAATTAAAAGGTGGAGATTTAAAAACAGCTTATGAGCAAATACTAGCTATATATGAATTACTTAATGAAGATTTTGAAAAACGATATATAGCCATAGTACATACTGGAAATCCAAAAGCATCTACTATAAAACAAAAATATGAAAAAAAATTAAAAAAGAGTAATTTTGAACTACCCCCACTAACTTCAAGTAAAATTATAACGCTTAAATATAATCCAAATACTAAAACAATTAGCAAATAAAAAAATGGATACCAAATTATCCTCAATACCCCATCAACCTTTTATATCCATCACAGCCAAGTTGATAACCGCCATCACAAGCTAAGCCATAGTATTTTTTTGCTTGTTTAAAATCAACCCTTACACCTTTTCCATTTTCATAAAGCCCACCAACAACTCCACAGCTTACACTATCTTTATATTTATCACATAAAAGTTTTAAATTTAAAAAAGCTCGTCTTATAGTATCTGGTTTTATTAAAAGTGCAGTATTTTTTTTACAGGCACAGGGCATGTCTATTATATCAGATTGTAATTTATCATTATAATACAAAGGACACACATAAGCCCGATTAACTTCAAAATCACTCATCTTTTTTAGTAGCTTTAATGCCTCTATAGCTTTTGTATCATTAGTTTTATTTAAAGCAAAATCTATCAATTCTGATGATTTTTTCCAACTATCTAAAGCTATCAAGCGATTAATTTCTTTATACTTTTTATCTTTGTCCATATCAAGAATTAAACCAACATAAGCCATTATTTCAATCAAATTAAATATATTGCTCTCAACTTTAAAATTTCCATCTATAGCAAAATTATTATAAATATGTAAACAAGCTTCTTTATTCTTTTTATCATAGCAATCGCTAAAAGATTTTTTGTATAGTTTTTCTTCTGAAAGATTAAAATTTTTGCTTTTATAACCAACAGCATGTTTTTCTATATACGCAGACATTTCAATCTCTCTTCGCTCACACACATCAAACCCAAAAGCATATATACATACAAATAAAATCAGTAATTTTTTCAACAACAACCCTTTATTTTGCCTCTATTTTATACTCAAAATTATATCATAAATGCATTTTTTAAAATATGTAGATATACTACATATATTTAAGTTTATTTTAAATGTAGTTATACTACAATTTCTTCATCGAAACAAATGAAACCTAAGAAACAAAAAAGGATTTAAAATGTTAGATAGTTGCTACCTTGATTTAGAAAAAAGAGAAAGAGAAGCTGATACTCTAGCTAAAGAGCTTATGTATGATGAGAGTATGAGTGGTAAAAATCTTTTTTATCTTAAAGATTTGATAGAAGATTTTATAACAGATCTTGAGTGCAAATTGCAAGATTGGGAGTTTTCAACTTCTTTAGAAACTTACAGAGAAGAAGATGTTAACTTTAAGATTTGGGATTTAATATCCAAAGTAAAGGAAACGCAAAAAACTTTAAATGCTATTAAAGCTTAACAAAGTCTTTTACTAAAAAGACTTGATTAAGCTTTTGACTGCTTGGAAATTAAGCTTTACTATCGCGTTGATAGTTCTTATAGCAGAAGGGTTAGCAAGTTATCCAAAAACTTGGCTTAGCATAAATGTTTATAGTGCTATTTTATGTTTTCTTGCACTTTAAAAATGACAGAAAACTAAGGGTTTAAGAAAAATTTTGTATAATTATAAAGTTTAAGTTGCTAACTTATCTCGGTGTTGAGAAAGGAGGCTCTAAAATGTTAGATAAAACTTTAACAATTTTAATCTTAATCTTAGAGCTAATTAGAGAGCTTATAAAACTCTAATACTTTTTAACACAGATAAATTTTAACTAAATCCGCTTAGCATAAACTTAAACAATTATACAATACCGAGATTTGCGGATTTACTCGGCTTTCTTAAACCCTTTTTATACTCAAATGAGCGCAAAGATTTTTGTTTTGATTTTACATCACATTCATTAAGTTTTTTTCATTGCGATTACTCCTTAATTATAAACAATAAGACATATTTTTTCCTTTTTGCTTTGCGCTCTTTTGAGTATAAAGATTTTGAAAGGAATATCAATGAGAGCAGAAGTAATAAACAAAAAGGCATACGTTCGTTTTGATGATTATGCAAATGAAGTCAGCGAATATAAAAAGAAAATAGTTTTATTAGAAGAAAAACTAAAAGAAGCTAAAGACTTATTTAAAAGTGAAAATAAATTAAGAATGGCTATAGAAGTTGAAAACATTAAACTATTAAGCTTATTAACAAAGGAGCTTTGATGTTGTTATTTTTCAAAAAAGATGATGATTTAAAAATAAAGCTTTTCAAAGCCCAGCATCATATCAGGCTTAAAAACAAGGCAATCAATCAAAGCTTATTAGCTTTAGAAGAAAAAGAAAAAGAGCTTAGAAAACTTCACTCTTTTAAAATAAAAATACTTGATGAGTTAGGGCTTATAGCTATGGATAACGCTGAAGAATTAGCAATTAAAAAAATAAAAACACTAAAGGAGAAAACATTATGAAAAAACAAACAAAACCGCTAAGTATAAGAATTCCATTAGAATTAAAAGAAGAGTTACAAAAAATAGCAGATAAAGAATACCGCCCTTTAGCAACTCAAATAGTTAAAATTTTAAGCGATTATGTTAAAAATAAAACTAATTAGGGTAATCACCTTTTTGCCATAATGAATTTTCGCCTTCATAGGTATTAATATAATCTTCAATGATTTTTCTTATTTGTAAAGCCATAGGGCGATACTCAAGTTCGCATATATAGGCGAGTTTGTTTTTTGTTACAGTATCAAGCCTTACAGATATAATTTCAGATTTATTGTTTTTTTGCTTTTCTTGCATCGTCTTACCTTTTGTATTTTATTGTAATTCTAATAAAAAATATTTTTTTTGTAAAGCATACATTGTATTACTTGACAATACAAAAATAATTATATATAATTTTGGTATTCTTAAGAATACAAAAAAATACGAAAGGTTACAAATGAGTCAAGAAGATAAATTTTTAGAATGCTTAGAAAAAGCAACTGGTAGAAAAAGAAAGCTAGATAATTTTGAGGTTTTAGCTTTTGCTTTTGATTTATTTTGTTGTCTTGATAATTACATCCAAAATATTAAGGCTAGAGATGAAGAAATTTTAAAACTATTAAAAAGGAATGAAAAATGAACTTAGAAATTTTTAAAAAGGATAATTTAGAAGTTAGAGTAATAAAAGATGAAAATAATGAGCCTTTGTTTTGCTTAAGTGATGTTTGCAAAGCTTTGGAAATACAAAACTCAAGAGATGTCAAAGTGGCTATAAATAGGGAGTTTGAAGATGATGTAGATAATATCTACCCCATCCAAGATAGCTTAGGTAGAATACAAAATGCTATCTTTATTACAGAAGCTCAACTTTATTTTGTGATGAACAACAGCCGAAGTAAAAAAGCCAAACCTTTTAGAATGTGGGTTAATAAAGAAGTTTTACCTAGTATCAGAAAAAATGGAAGCTATGGCATAAAGCCTTTAACTCATAAAGAAGCTTTACTTTTAGGTTTGGAGCTTTTAGAGAAAAACGAAAAACTAGAATTAGAAAATGTAAATTTAAAAAACGAAGCCAAAGAAAACGCACCACTTATTCACTTTGCAAATCGTATAAAAAATACTAATGATGCTATTTTAATAAGAGATTTCGCAAAAATACTTTATGAAAAAAATAAAATTGAAATCGGAGAAAAAAGACTTTTTGCCTTTTTAAGAGACAATGGCTTTTTAATGAGTGATAACAAACCTTATCAAAAATGCATAGAGCAAGGACTTTTCAAAGTAAGTGAAACAACTATCAGCACAATAAATGGAGATAGATTAGTAAGCACGACAAAAATTACTGGCAAAGGACAAATCAAAATAACAAATTTACTATTAGAAAGGCTTAATCATGCAGTATAAAATCATAGAATTAGAACAAGGCTCTAAAGAATGGCTTGAGTTTAGAAAAGGAAAAATCACAGCTAGTATAGTCGCTTCTTGTATTGGTGAAAAAGGTGCTTTTTTAAGCAAAGAAAAGGCAAAAGAACTTATACAAGGACTTTTTGAGCCATATACCAATAAAGCTATGCAAAAAGGTAGAGAATATGAGGAATTAATCAGAGCAAAAATGGAATTTATGATAGGAAAAGATATAACTCCTATTGTTATTCAAAGCTTAGAAAATGAGCTTTTTATGGCTTCTTTAGATGGTATAGATGATGAAAAAACAATATACGAGTTTAAATACTCAACGAATAACGAAGAATACGAGCAAGTGTTAAAATTTAAAAAACCTAGCCCAAAATACTACGCTCAAGTCCAATTTCAACTTTTTGTAGGTGGTTTTGAAAAATGTGTTTTTGCAGTCTTAAATGAGAATGATGATTTGACTTATTGTGTAGTTAAAAGCGATAAGGAATATCAAGATTTTATGCTTAGAAAAATAGATGAGTTTATAAAAGATTATCTCGTTAATCAAAAAAGCGACTACAAAGAACTTGATGATGCTCATGCAAAAGAACTAGCCTTAGAAATAATTAGACTTGAAAGCACAATGAAGCCTATAAAAGAAAAACTAGAAGCTCTTAAAAAAGAATTTATAGAGTTAGCAAATGGCGAGAAAGTTAAATGCTTGGATATTAGTGTTTATCCGCAAAATAGAACAACGATTGATTATAAAGGCTTTTTAGATTTTACTAAATTAGAAATCCCAAAAGAATATATAAAACAAAGTACTTCAATGTGTTTAAAAATCAAAAAAGGAGCATAAAATGAGTGAATTAGTAGTAGCTGAAAAAACACAAAAAAATAATTTTAACTTTAATCCATATGAATTAGCACTAGTTAAAGGAGATTTATCAAAATTAAGTGATGAAGAAAGAACTTCTTATGTAAAAAGTATTTGCGATAGTTTAGGCATCAATATGTTAACTAAGCCTTTTGAGTACATTGAACTTAATGGCAAATTAACTCTTTATGCAACAAAAACAGCAACAGATCAGTTAAGACAAATCCATAAAGTATCTATCACTAAAACAGAAGCTAATCAAATTGGAGATATTTATATGGTTACGGTTTATGCTAGCACTCCAGATGGTAGAACAGATTGCGACACAGGAGCTTTAAATATTAAAAATTTGGGCGGAGATAACCTAGCAAATGCTTTAATGAAAGCCATAACTAAAGCTAAAAGGCGCGTTACTTTAAGTATTTGCGGTCTTGGAATGTTAGATGAGAGTGAATTAGATACTATCAAAGACTATAACAATACTAAAGCAACGCTAATAAAAGATGAAGCAAATGAGCTAAAAAAACTTGGGCTTGAACTAAGAAAAACCTTAGAGGATATGGGCTTAAATAAAGAAGAACAAAATGCATTTATCAAAAACAACAATATCTTTACAAGAGAGAAAATAAAAGAATTGTTAGATGATAAAAATAAAATATTCGAACTTAAACAAGGACTAAAAAATGATACCAACATTTAAAGCAAATTATGAAGTGGCAAATTATCAGCCACTACTTGAATATTTAAACGAAGGTGGTTTATATAGTGGCTATTTTAGAAAAATATTCTTATATGATACTATCGGCAACACAGGCCATACAAATACTTTTGTAAAATGTGAATTTGTATGCCAAAAACACAATAAATTAGCTGATTTTAATTTATTTATTGCAAAGAATGGAGATTTTACATACACAACTTCAAAAGGCGAAAAGGAAAGCTACTTAGGCTTTAGACAACTTAACGCAATAATGCTATTTTTAGGTATAGAAGAACTTGATCTTAGCAAAAAAACAAAAGCAAATATCTACGGAAAAGAAACAGAAGCTACAAGTCTTGATGAGCTAACAAATAAAACTTTGCTTTTGGGTTTTGACACAGAAGAGTTTTTAAATAAAAACAATCAACTTGAAAATAAAATAGTACTTAGTAGAATTTTTAACTCAAAATTACAAAGTCTTGATGAATTTAAAAACCAAAAAGAGCCAGTTGCATATAAAAACTTTAAAGCCAAACACAAAAAATTACCACAAGAGCAAAATGAGTTTCAAGCTCAAAGCATTTCATTTAATCCATATGCACAAAATTTTAATCAAAAACCTCAACAAATTCATACTTTAGATGCCACTTTAGAAGATGATGGTGAGCTTCCATTTTAAAGTAAGTAAAAATGTTAAAAGAAAAAATTAACACAGCCATAGAACACGCAAGAGCTTTGGCTTTAATTAACAAAGAATGCTTAGAGTTGATTGACTACATGGAAGAGTGTGATGAGGATGAATTAAGATCTAATTTAGATGACTTAAAAAAACTCTTGATAAAAGCAAAAGAATTATTGAAAGGCGAAAAATGACAAGAGAACAATTTAACGAAATCAAAGAAAGATTAGCTAAATATAGAGAAATAAGGCATTTAACCTATGAAAATCAACAAGCAGAGTTTTCAGTTAATGCTTTTGAAAAAGTTATCGAGTATTTTAGAGTTAATAATGATTCAGAAAGAGTAAAAGCACTTTGTGGTATTGCAGTATTTTGTTTTAATGCTTTTGATATGGATTATAATTATTACTACGAATTTATAAGCAGTAATGAGAATATAGAAATATATAAACTTACTGATGCGATTATTGAAGTTTGTTACAGAGAAATTAAAGAATTCTATGCAGAATCATATATACCTTTAATTATATCTTATTGCAGATTTTTAATTAAAAACTTAGGCTTTGACTTTTATAAATGTATGTTAGAAACAATAAAAGAAATAGAAAGTAAAAATATAGGCAATTACTGTGAATATGAAAATAAGTTTCATCAAATGCCTGGTGCTTATACTTTAGATGAGGCATATAAATTAGCATTTTATCGCGAATCAAATGAACCAAGTCTAAATGGAAAAACTAAACCTAAATTACACAAAGAAAATAACATAATGTGGACTTTTAAATACAAAAGTGCATTAGGTGGTGATATGGAATTAAATTTTATCAAATGGTACAAAGCTGATTATGAGGGTTGCAAGCTATGATTACAAAAACAATAAGATCTGCTTTAAATGCCCTCTCAAAAGCTTTTAATATTATTATCTCAATATTAGCTTTAACTTTTGCATTTCTTGGGATTTGTGCAATTATCATAGGATTATTTATTCTTGAAATTTTCTCAAAAGATAATCTTAAAAAATGTAAAAGGATGTTTAAATTAGATAAAACATACTAAAATCTTCAAATCTATAAACAAAGAAGTTGTTTATAAAATACTTTTTGATAAAATTATACAAATAAAAGAAAGGTTAAAATGACAGAAGAAAACATCGTTAAAAGAGTTTGTAAAGAATTGAATATTACTCAAGCCGAACTAGGAAGACAACTAGATGTCCCTGCTTCCACAATAAATACTTGGGCTAGTGGTAAAATTCCAAAAATGGCAGAAGTAGCATTAACTCTTATGCTAGAGAATAAACAACAAAAAGAAATACTAGAAGCAATTAAAAAAAGCAAGGGATTTTATAGGTAGGATTTAAAATCCGTCCTATATCAGTTTTATTTTTCTCATTTTTGAGAAAAATAAATAATAGGCTTTTCGATAATTTTATTGAAAAGTTTTAAATAAGAAAATGCAAAGGATAAGTATGGAAAATAAAAAACTACAAATAACTTTTAATGGTGAAATGCTAGAGATTATGGAAAAAATAGCACAATCTTTAGGAATGACAATAAATCAATATATAGTTTATGCAGTTACTAAAGATTTAGACAATAGATTAAATAAGTAATCCTTTTAGAATATAATATTAATCTATTAATATTCTTTTAAGCTTCTTTTTGGAATAATTTTAGAATACAAAAACAATCCAAAAGGAAGCTAAATGCAAACACAAATTCAAATCTACAATGATAAAACAATAGGTGCTGAAATAAATTCAGCTAATGCAAGAGAAATATTTTACTACCTAAATTCATTGCAAGATTATTCTAATTGGATTAAAAATCGTATCAGCCACTACAATTTCATTGAAAATCAAGACTACATTATAGAACTTGTTTATACAAAAGGTCGCCCACGCAAAGAATACTATGTAACCTTAGATATGGCAAAAGAACTTTGTATGGTTGAAAACAACGAAAAAGGCAGACAAGCAAGGCGTTATTTTATAGAATGTGAAAAACGCCTTAAAAACCTCGAAAAAGAACAAATGCAAAAACTAGCTTTTAGACAGAGCTTAGGTTACAAATCTCAACTAGCACAGCAAAAGCTAAAGTATGAAAATGAGATTAAAGCTTTAAAGTATGATTTAGAACATAAAAACGAGCTAAGCTTTAAAAGAAGACTTAATCAAAAAGAACTACTTGAGCTTAGAAAAATACTTGCTCGTGATTATAACATTCTTTGTATGAAAGAGTGGGAGTTTAGTTTATTTGCAGAAAAAATAGGAAAAAATGAAGTTTTTGAAGCTATCTTAAAAAGGCTAGAAAACAAATTATACTACTATAAAAACTACGATGATATAGAAAAATTTTATTCAAAACACCCATTCTTTAAAAAACAATTCTAAAGGAAATAAAATGGCTACAATTTATGACAAAAATGGAAATATTATTATAGAAAAAACTGAATTTAGTTTGAGCGAACTACTTGATTTTTGTAGAAAGCAAAAAATATCTTTAAAAAATGCTAATTTTAAAGAGCAAAATTTAACAGGCGTAGATTTTAATAGTTTAGATCTAATCGGGGCTGATTTCACTAATGCCATTTTACAATGTTGCGATTTTCAATCAAGCATTATATCAAATGCTGTTTTTACAAATGCTGTTTTAAAAAACGCTTATATGCAAGATGTAATTGCAAATGAAACTAATTTTAAAAATTGCTCACTACAAAACATTTTTTCAAATTCTGCTAGATTTATAGATTGTGATTTTAGCGGGGCTGATTTAAGAGAAAACAATTTCTTAAAAACAAGAATTACAAATCCATTTTTTAAAAATACTTTAATTTCAAATACCATAGGAGATATGAAAAACATATGCTCATTACAAGTAGAAAAATTTTCCATATCCTTTAATTCTCAAGATATAGCCATAGGTTGCAAACAAGAAAGCATATCATGGTGGAAAAATGTAAAAAATGAAGAGTTAAACGATAGTCGTGAAGATTATACGCAAGTATGGAATGCATACAAAGACATTTTATTTAAAATCATCAATATAAAATACAATATTTAAAGGAAACCCCATGTCAAATATAGAATTTTTAACACCAAAGCAAGTAGAGCAAATGTATGGATTAAACCCTTTACAACAATTTAGAGCAAGAAGCAATGGCATGCCACACTACAAGATTGATGTTAAAACAATCAGGTACAAAAAAACAGAACTAGATCATTGGTTTAAATCTAAAAAAGTTATCATTTAAAATCAAATGGACACAAAGAATTTAAGTATTCGCCATACCAATTCATAAGCTGTTTTCTTAAATCAATGGCCTTACTTCTATTATAAGCTCTTTCAACTTCACTTCCATTTACATGGTGCAATATCATCTCAGCGATATCTTTGCCTATGCCAAGTTTTATAAGCTCGTTGCTTTTTTCTGTACATATACTCCTAAAAGTACTTCTAAATCCATGTATTGTATGTTTCAAATCATACATTTTGAAAAACTTGCTTGCAAAGTTATCGCTAATGCATTTATCAAAATTAAAAAACACATATTCTTTGTTTACATTAAACATCTTTTGTATTTGTAATATTTTTAATGCATATTCATTCAATGGGATAATATTTTCACCATTGCTTTTTACCTTCATATCTTCAGCTTGTATAACCCAAAGATTATTATCAAAATCTATCTCACTCCATTTAGCAAATCGTATATTTTTGCTTCTTTGCGCTGTCAAAAGCGTAAAATAAATTGCATTTATAATATTCACATTAACCCTAGCTCTTTGCCTATACTCTTTCATACATTCAAGCATAAACTTAACTTCTTTTTCTTCTACTAAAGCCTTAAAATGCTTCACATTGCAATCATCATTAATTAATCTATAGTACTTTTGTAAATCTTTTAAATCTGCAATAATGTTAGTTTTTAATTCTCCTCTTTGTCTTGCGAGTTCTAAAATCCTGCAAATAAAAGCAATACTTTTATTTAAAGTTGAATAAATATTTTTTGAATTCATATGATCATAAATAGGAAGAAAGTCTTTCTTTTCTAGCAAATTAATAGGCTTTTCTCCTAGCATAGGCTGTATGTATTTTACAAAAGTCCCCTGTTCCTTTTTTATAGTAAAATATGAAAGTTTTTTTCCTATAGTTTCCATATAGTGATCATTTGCCATATTTAATGTAAATTTTTTATTCTTATTATCGATAAAATCCCCGCTTCTTAATTGTTGCAAAATCTTAATCGCTTCCTTTCTAGCTTCTGCAAGACTTAACAATCCTTTTCTAAACTCTCCTATGGTTATATATTTTTTTAATTTTTGCTCTCTAAGTTGAAAAACTTTTCTACCTGTAGGATGAATTTTTAAATAAAGCTCTTTTGGCTCACCGAGCGGAACTAAGTATTGTTTTTCCTTTATTTCTAATGCTTCTATATCACTTTGAGAGAGTGCCATTTTCGCCCCTTTATACCCAAAAAATACCAAAAATATACCCAATATCTATAAAAATAACGATGGGTATAAAATGGGTATTGAAATTATATCAAATAAATGAAATAAAAGAAATAAATAAAATACTACAAATACCTAAAAATAGATGTTTAAAGAAATGTAAGAAATATATTTAAATAATAATGGTGTCCCCAGCAAGGTTTGAACTTGCGACCTCAGAATTAGGAATTCTGCGCTCTATCCAGCTGAGCTATGAGGACAAATATTTTTATTATTTTAAGAAAAAATTTATTTTATAGAGCTTAAAATTTAAGCTCTATAAAAAAACATTTTGGATTTTCATTAAAACCTAAAACCCCATTATGCGCATCAATAATTTGTTTTGATAAAGAAAGGCCCAAGCCATTACCTTTTAACTTAGTTGTTTTAAAAGCTTCAAAGACCATTTTTTTATCTTTAATGCTTACTCCATTATCATAAACCTTGATAAAAACTCTATCTTCTTTTTGCTCACATTTAACTTTTATACAACCATCATCATTTTCGCTTTCTTCAATAGCATCTATGGCATTATAAAGCAAATTTTGCAAAACTAAAGCAAGCAAAGATTTATCTGCATTGATTTTTAAATCCAAAAATTCAAATTTAAAATCAATATTAGCTAGATAATTATAAGCTCCAATAGCTTGTTCGCATTCATCTTGTAATTCTTTTAAATTAAACTCATTTAAATTAACATGAACTCCTTTTGTAAAAAGCAGGGTAGAATTTACAATACGCTCTACTCTTGAAATTGCTTTTTGAATTTCTAAAACTATATGCTTATTTTTCAACTCACTTCTTTCAAACAAAGTAGAACTTAACAAAGAAATAGAACCTATAGGATTGCGTATTTCATGCGCTAGGTGTGCTGCAACTGTTCCCATACTAGCTAATCTTTCATTTCTTTTCTCATCACTAATATCTGTTGCATTCACTATCAGTTTATCAGTATGGGAGGTGATTTTGATTAAATAAAACTTATGATCAAACTCAAGCTCATAATGTGTTTTATCAAGATCAATGCATTCTAAAAACTTTGGCTTTTGTGTAGCTAGATTATTTTGCAAAATAATATTTTTATTCGCGTCTAAAATCCATAAAGCCATAGGTAAAACCTCTATAATCTCACTTACCATTTGTCTTAACGCAGTATAGTTTTCATTAAGTTGTTTGTATTCATTTTCTATAACATAGGTTTGCTCTATTAAGGCTTTTAATCCTTGTTGTAAGTTTTCTTTTTCACTAGAATCTAAACTTTTTAAAATATTCTCATCCACACTTAATCCTTAATTAAAAATTGAAAATCTTCTAAAGTATATAAAAGCAAATTACGCTCCTTATTTGAAATAAGCTCTTTGCTAAAACCACTCTTTGAAAAAAGTACATATAAATTAGGCTGAATTTGCAACTGTTTTGCTTTGCTTTTTAAAATATTTAAAACATTTTTACATATTTTTCTCTCTTTAAATTTAACTTCACCTAAAACACAAAAATTGTTTTCATGATAATACAAGTCTATCTCATGGTAATAATTCCAAAAACTATACACTTGACCCACTTTAAGTTTTTTTGCCAAAAATTCTTTACATAAAAGTTCAAAAGTAAAACTTTGGTATTTTTCTAAATTTTCTTGGATAAATTCTATTAATTCATTATATTTTTTTATCACAATTAAATTAAGTTTAGGATATATAAAATAAAAGAAAAATCTTAATCCTTGATTTTTAAAAATTACCTTATCTTGTATATTATAAGAGCGTAATTCTTTTTTAATTTTTTGTCTTTTGTTTTTTATGATTGGCTTTTCTTGACTTTTTTCTAAGATCAAAATATTTCTTTCTAAAAGTTTATTAATAAGTCCTAGAGCCTGGAAATGCGGAATAGATTTATTAATAGAATAGCGTTTTCTATCGTTTTTACTTAAAACACTCAAAGCTTTTAAAGCATTCTCATCTAAATTTAAAGAAGCTAAAATATCAAAGGCTTTCAAAATAAAAACATTTAAGATATTTTCATATAAACTTAATTTTAAATCAAATTCAAACTCATCAAAAATACTATAAAAATCAAAAATACTTTCAAGCTCCAAAGTTTCGCAGCGTTTTGAAAAATCACCAAATTTTATAATCACATCCTTAAAATAAATATTTTGTATGTTATAATTTTAACAAAAAATTAGAGGATTTTTTTTGGATATTGAAAAACTAAAACAAGATATTATTTTAAAAAAAGGAATATATTATTTTGATTTTACAGCTAGTGCTTTAGCATTAAAAAGCATAGAAAAAGAAATTAAAAAAATTCTTACTACCTATGCAAATACACATTCAGATAGCTCTTTAAATTCTTTTATTACACAACAACATTATGAAAATGCAAGAAGAAATTTAAAAAAATATCTTGAATTAGATGATAGCTTTGCTCTTATAGCTTGCGGAAGTGGGTCTTCAGCAGCTATAAAAAAATTTCAAGAACTTTTAGGTCTATACATACCACCACTTATTAAAGAAAAATATTTTAAAAATACAAACAAAAATACCTTACCTTTGGTTATAGTTGGACCCTATGAGCACCATTCTAATGAACTTTCATTTAGAGAAGCTTTATGTGAATGTGTTCGAGTGCCCTTAGATAAAAATGGAGAATTAGATTTTAATTTTTTAGAAAAATTATTACAAAAATCAAAAAACAGACAAATCATAGCAAGTTTTAACGCAGCTTCTAATGTTACAGGAATTTTAAGTGATTATAAAAAAATCTATACTTTAATCAAACAGCACAACGGTATAGTTGCTTTTGATATTTCCACTTTAGCTCCTTATGCTAATTTAGATCCTAAATTTTATGATGCAGTGTTTATTAGCTCTCATAAACTACTTGGGGGTGTAGGATCTTGTGGCTTACTTGTTATCAAAAAAAATCTATGCGGCAATACCCCTAGCTTTGCAGCAGGTGGGACTGTAGGTTATGTTTCAAGAACCTCTCAGCAATATTTATGTGAAGTTGAAAATTTAGAAGAAGGTGGCACACCAGGTATCATTCAGCTTATTAGAGCAAGTTTAGCTTTTAAAGTACGCAATGAAATGGGTTTAAAAAATATAGAAAAAAAAGAAAAAGAACTTTGTGAATATTTTTTCAAACAATGCGCAAATTTTCCAAAAATGATCTTATATGCAAAAAATATCACTCATAGATTGCCTATTTTTGCTTTTAATATAGAAGGAATTTCTCCTTTTGATTTAGCTTACAAATTAAGCAAAACCTATAAGATAGAAACAAGAGCTGGTTGTGCTTGTGCTGGACCTTATGGACATGATTTGCTAAATTTAAAAGATAATCAAGAATTAAAATCTAAACCAGGATGGCTAAGAGCGAGTTTTCATTATACGCACACAAAAGAAGATATAGAGTATTTTTTTAAAGCCTTGAAAGCAAGTATCAAGGCTTTAAGTTAAATTATTGCAAATCGTATTTTTCTACGATTTTTTGATAAGTACCATCAGCTTTAACTTTTTCTAAACCTGCATTGATTTTTTGAACAAGTTCAGTTTGCTTTCCTTTATCAAAAGCCACACAAAATCCTGAACTTCCATCATTTTCTTCTAAAAATGCCTCCAACTCTTCGTTGGTTTTTAAATAACCTTTGCCAATATCTTTATCTGTTAAAACCGCATCAACTTTACCAGCTTTTAAAGCCAAAATCGCGGCTAACATTTCTTCACTAGCCACTACTTGAACGTTTGGAATAGCCTTAGCAGCACCTTCTTGAATAGTTCCAAGTTGAACACCTATTTTTTTACCTTCTAAACTTTGCTTACCACTAATACTAGAATTTGTTTTTAATTTTAAATATAAATTTTTAGTATTAAAATAAGTATCACTAAAATCCATACTTGTTAATCTTTGAGGAGTTGAACTCATAGCAGAAGCTATCATATCAATCTTTCCAGCTTTTAAAGCAGGAATTAAACCATCAAAACTCATATTTACCCATTCAAGTTTTAAATTTTCTCTTTTTGCTATCTCTTCTAATAAATCAACATCAAAGCCGGTAATTTTTGCATCTTTAATAAAATCAAAAGGAGGATAATTTGCTGCTATACCTACTTTATAAACCTTTTCACCAGAAGCACTAGCTTGATTTTTATCGCTTGAACAAGCACCTAAAGCTAATATACCAAATAACACTAAAACAACATATAGTATTTTTTTCATTTTAATCCTTTAAATTATATTTAACTAGAAGTTTCTCCAAAGTCCCATCTTTTTTCATTTCTTCTAAATGTTGATTAACTTTAGAGATTAAATCTTTAAATTCATTTTTTCTAAATGCTATACCAAAACCATCGCTTCCATCATCTTCCTCATAAAAAGCTATTATATTGGGATACTGCTTTAAAAAATTCATTGCACTAGCCTTATCGGTTACCACGACGTCATTTTTTTTAACATCCAAGCTTAAAAAACAATTTAATATATTCTCGCTAGCAATTACTTTTGCATTTAGAATTTGCTTCGCTGCATTTTCTTGAATAGAACCCAGCAACACACAAATATTTTTTGATTTTAAATCATCTTTTTGTGAAAAATCATTATCTTTGTGTTTTAAATATACATTTTTATCTTTGAAATATGAAATACTAAAATCTACATTTTGCGCTCTTTGAGGGGTAATTCCCATAGAAGAAATAGCAAGATCAATTTTTCGACCCATTAAAGCAGGAATGAGTGCATCATAACTCATATTTACAAACTCTATTTTAAAATTAACTCTTTTTGCAAGCTCTTTGATAATATCTATATCAAAACCATTAAGTTTCCCATCTTGCATAAATTCATACGGAGGATAGCTTGCCTCTACACCAACTTTTAAAATTTCATTCTGATTATCAGCTTGTTTTGAACAAGCACCTAAAACTAATAAACTAAATAACGTTAAAACAACATATAATTTTTTTTTCATTTTATCTCCTAAAGATTAAATTAATAAAAAGTTACATTGTGTTTAAACGCCTATATTTTTTCATTGATGCTCCTTTTTGTAAATTATGTTTGAAATTATATCAAAAAAAACTTATTTGTAAAGATTTTATTATTATCTGTTTTTTTGATATTTCTGTACATACTTCCCAATAATTCATTTACATTGAATTTTATTTACATCTACATGAAATAAAATATATATTATTAATTACGATTTATTCGGCTTTATTTAGTTATTTACTTATTGAAAAATAATACCTTATAATCTCTATTATAATTAGCAGTTTTACATTATGCTTGTTTTAGTTTTAGATATTAACTTAAAGCTATAATTTCATATTTAAAAAACAAAGCAATGCTTTAACTACATAAAGACGATTTACGGCCTCTTCAAAAATTACTTTTGAATGTTTTTCAAAAACAATTTCACTAACTTCAAAGCCTCTATATGCTGGTAAGCAATGAAGTAAAATAGCATTACTATTTGCATATTTCATTGCATTATCATCAATGATAAAACCACTAAAATCTTTTAATTTAATTTCTTTTTCTTTTTCTTCGCCCATAGAAATCCAAGTATCAGTAACAACAACGTCTTTATTTTTCAAAGCATCAAATTTGTTGTGAAATAAAGAGATTTTTGCTCCTGAAGTTTTTGATTTTTCTACAACAAACTCCCAAACATGAGTATTGATATTGTAATTATATGGTATAGCTACACTCATTTCATATCCTAAAATTGCAGAAGCTATTAACCAAGAATTGCATATATTATTACTATCTCCTACAAAAGCAATTTTTACATTATTATCTTTTTCTTTACCCCATTCTTTTATGGTTAACAAATCTCCTAAAATTTGTGTTGGATGATAAAATTCACTTAAAGCATTAATAACTGGGGCTCTAGAATATTTTGCAAATTCCACTAAACTATCATGATTTTTTACCCTCATCACAACAAAATTAACCATAGAACCAATAACCCTAGCTGTATCTTTAATAGGTTCACCTCTACCGAGCTGCAAATCATTACTATTCAAAAATATAGCTTTTCCACCAAGTTCTGTAATTGCAAGCTCAAAGGCCATTCTAGTACGTGTAGAATTTTTTTCAAAAATCATTGCTAAGGTTTTATCATGCAATAGTTTTTTTGGATTTGCTTTAAGTTCAATAGCGTGATCAATAATAGCTAAAATATCCTCTTTAGTAAAATCCATTAATGTTAAAAAATGCTTCATTTTTATTACCTAGTTTTTTATTTAATATAAAAACATTATATGGTATAATTTTATTTATAAAAACTCTATAAAACTCAACCATATTAAAATCTTACAATGACAAAATTACAATCTTTGTTTAATCTAATATTTTAAATATGGGTAAATTTATATAAATATACCATTTTTATAAACTATTGCTTATTATCGTAATTAAAAAATAATATTTATATTTTTACCTTTTTACTAATCATCAAAACATAACCTATTCCAAGACAAATAGACCACATAGAACTACCACCATAACTTAAAAGTGGCACCGCAACTCCTTTTAATGGAGTTAAAGAGATAATTCCAAAAGCATTCATAAAGAATGAAAATAATAATAATAAAGCCACACCTGAACAAAATAAAAAATGTACTTTATTTTCACAACGCCCAGCAATCCTAAAAATCCTGAGTATTATCATTAAATAAATTACACATACAATACTTAAACCAAACAAACCTATTTCCTCAGTAATCCCTGATAAAACAAAATCTGTATGCACTTCACTTAAAAATCCTAGTTTAAAAGTTCCAAGCCCCAATCCTTCTCCAAAAATTCCACCATGTGCTATGGCATTTAAGCTGTGTGAAATTTGATAGGGTTCTGAATTATGACTTACCCTTAAAACTTTTGCTAACCAATCAGGAAAAAAAGGCAAAAAAGCATCTTGGATATTTCCCCACCAAGCAGAAATACGCTGAATTCTTCTTTGATTACTTAAAATTACCAAAACCCCAATCATTCCAACAATAACTACACCAAAAGCAAAAAGTCTTTTACTAGCTCCTGCAAAAAAAGCTAAAGCAAAAACCAAGAAAAAAGAAATAACGCTTTGTCCTAAATCATTTTGCGTCATATAAATATAACCAATAACAAAAGCAGCTAAAATAAAATAAGGGATTAAGATTAAAACCTCATGCTTGATCGCCTTTTTACTATCATCAATCCTTCTTGTATAAGACCAAGCAAGAAAATAAATCAATCCTATTTTAAAAAATTCAACAGGCGAAATAGATAAGGGGCCAAGTCTAATCCATCTTTTAGCACCACCTGCTGCAGTAGCTAAAAAAGTTGGTAAAAAAGGTAGAATAAGAATACACAAAAAAGCAATTATCAAAACACCTATCATTAAATAATGCATTGTCTTATTATCAGGATTTAATCTTGATACAAAATAAATAATTGCTATACCACTAAGTCCAAAAAAAAGCTGTCTAATAAAAAAATGAAATTCACTATATTCTAAATAAAGCACAGTAAAAGCACTTAATGAATATGAGAAAAGTATTCCTATGGTTATTAAAATACAACTTAAAAAAAATAATTGTTTATCAGCAACCAATATTATTCCCTAAATTTTTATAAAAAATTAATTTTAATAAATTGCAACTTAAAATGATGTTATTTTAATATCAAGTATTATTTTTATATAAAGATTTTAAACTCTCATAAGCAAGCTGAATTTTCTCAAATTCTTCACGGCAATAAGCTTGCTCGATCTTACTTTTACCTTGATGACGATCAGGATGATAAATTTTTACTAAATTGAGATAATTTTGTCTAATAGTAGCAAAATCATCACTAGAATTACACCCTAAGGTTTGAAAATAATTTTCAAAAAGCTTTGCTAGGGCATTAAATTTCCAATTAGTATTAGCTTTGTTTTTCATTTTATTTCTAAATTCTAAAAGCTGAGTTTCATGAATCGTAAAATCAACACAATATTTCAAGTGCTCGTTTACACTAGCTAAAATTTCTAAAAGATTTAAAGTATTATCATCTTTGTATTCTACTGAAAAAATACAATTTTTTTCATCATACACGCTTTTATGATCTTTAAAATACTGCTCTAAATATACAGCAAATAATTTTTCATTCGAACTTAGTGTGATTAAAATATTTTTTTGTGCAAAGCCTATTTTGGCAAAGATTACAGGCTTTAAAGTATTTGCTTGAGCAAGGTTTAACTTAAAGGTTTTATAGTGTGCAAAAGCAAGATTATCAATTTGATTTCCAGTATTTTTTTTATATTTGTGATTAACAAGTTTTAAAAAATATCTTCTTTGGGGAATTTCATTTTCTACAAAAAAAGACAAGGTTTTATTTTTATTACCTATAACTTTGGAAAAATTTTTACGGATAAGATCTTGAAAATATTTAAACATTAAAAAATCATCAGTATTAACACTAACTGATTCTAAAGTTTGCACTACTTGCATAAAATCCTCTCTATAAACCTAACTCCACAAAAATGCTTGCTCGTTTAAAGCACTAGTGTGTTTTAAAATTTCATTTGGACTATAATCGGCTTTATACGCTAAAGATTGACACCCTTTTACAAAATATCCCAAATAAATATATTTTAATTTTTTTAATTGTGCAAGTTTAATTTCTGTTAAAAGTGAATATTTCCCAAGACTTAGATGTGAAAAATCAGGGTCATAAAAACAATATATACTAGAAATTCCATCTTCTAAAATATCAATCAAATCAACACAAACTAACTTATTATCCATATAAAAATCAAGCTCATATCCAAAAGTACCCGCATTATCTACATAAAGATTATAATATTTCCTGAAATTTAGATCATAAATTTTCCAATTTCTCTTATCTTTTTGATAATGGTGGTATTTTTCATATAATAATAAATGCTCATCACTTAAAGAAGGTTTTTGTAAGATTATTTTAGTGGCTGTATTTTTTTTCAAAACCCTACGATAATTTTTGCTAAAATGAAAATTTTCTACTAAAATACGCAAATTTTGACATTCATTGCAATCATTACATATTGGTCTTGAAAAATACGAGCCAAAGCGACGCCAACCTCTTGAAACTAATTCTTGATTTTGTGTTTTTGTGATAAAAGATATATAATTATACTCATTTCTACAATATCTATTTTCAAGATAAGGACATTCTTCTTCTAAAGTACAAAAACCAATAATATTATTCATTAGATCTTTTTAATATCGCTATTTTTTACAAATTCCATAAATTCATTAGCTAAACGCTCTTCTTTTAAAAACATATCTTCAAATTCCTGCTCTTGTTTTTTATCTTCATTTTGCTTAGCTAAATCTTTTTGCATAGTATCTAAGTCAATATTTTTCATACTAACTCCACTTTTACTTACTTTAACTTTTTCTTTTTTTGTTTGACCTTGTTCTTTTTGGAGTGCTTTTTTTATATCTTTTAATTCATCTAAAAAACTCATGATTGCCTACTTTCTTTTATTTTTTGTAAGGCTGCAGCTATAGCAGCAATTACTTCTTCTTTATTTTCTTGGTGTCTATCTTCTGTCTTTTCCAAAAGCTCTTCCATATGTGTTTCTATGAAAGAAGTATCAAAATACCCTCTTCTAAATTCTCTTATTTTAGTAATTGCAATCAAAAATGGCACAGTTGTTCTAATATCATCAATCACAAATTCTTTCAAAGCTCTCTCAAGCCTATTAACTGCACTATCATAACTTGAACCCTTAACAATTAATTTTGCAAGTAAAGAATCATAATAAGGTGGCACAGTATAGTCTTTATACAAATGACTATCCACTCTTACAGATGGCCCTAAAGCTGGAAAATATTCTGTGATTTTGCCTGGACTTGGAATGAAATTTTTCCATACATTTTCTGCTGTAATCCTAGCTTCTATAGCAAAGCCTCTTGGTTTTATATCGCTTTGTTCAAGATCTAAAATTTCTCCATTTGCTATACGAATTTGTCTTGTGATAAGATCAATTCCTGTGATTTCTTCAGTAATTGGGTGTTCTACTTGAATTCTTGTATTCATTTCCATAAAATAAAATCTATTATAATCATCAAGCAAAAACTCAACCGTCCCAACATTCGTATAACCCACTGCTTTTGCAGCAGCTACTGCAGTAACCCCTATGGTTTTTCTTAGTTTTTCTGAGATACTTGGACAAGGCGCTATTTCAATTATTTTTTGGTGTCTTCTTTGTATTGAGCAATCTCTTTCACAAAGATGAATGATATTGCCATAATTATCTGCTAAAATTTGAAATTCGATATGCCTTGGATTGATAACATATTTTTCCATAAAAACTTCATCATTTTTAAAAAAGCTTAGTGCTTCTCTTTTGCATGCTTCAAAAGATTTTTCTAAATCCTCTTCTTTATGCACTACGCGTATACCCCTACCGCCACCGCCACCACTAGCTTTCAAAATTACAGGATAACCTATTTTTAAAGCTTGGAGTTTGATTTCCTCTAATGTACAATGATTTAATTTTTCGGTGCCTGGAACTACAGGAATTCCATTTTTTTTCATTAAATATCTTGCTATATTTTTATTTCCCATCTTACGGATAACATCTGATTTTGGTCCTATAAAGATAATCCCTGCTTCTTCACACTCTTTTGCAAATTCATAATTTTCACTTAAAAAGCCATATCCAGGATGTATAGCATCAGCTCCACAAGCTTTGGCAATTTCAACTATTCTTTTACCATCCAAATACCCTCTTATAGCATCAGTTCCTATTCTATATGCTTCATCAGCAACTTTTACATGTAAACACTCATGATCAGGTTCAGTATAAACAGCAACACTTTTTATATGTAAATCTCTACAAGCACGGATTACCCTTACTGCAATCTCACCTCTATTGGCTATTAAAATCTTATGTATCATTACTTTGCCTTAAGCTAAAATATTATTCAAAGAAGATTAGCATAAAAATATAAAAATTCTATAAAATTACTTGTTTTTGCTAATTTTAAGAATTTTTTGATAAAATTACTCTTTTATTTTGCGCCCATAGCTCAGCTGGATAGAGCATTTGATTGCGGTTCAAAAGGTCAGAGGTTCGAATCCTCTTGGGCGTACCACTCATTTCTTTTTCTTTTTTACAGAAAATTCATCTAAATCCAACTCTTTTTTATCTTTAAATTGATACCATAAAAATAAAATAAAAAATATAACTAAAATTGTGGTCAAAATATAATAAGTTCCATATTCATTCTCAGATAAAAATAAATTTTTAGTATTCATACCAAAAAAACCAACAATTAAATTTAAAGGTAAAAAAATCGCAGAAATAATACTCAAAAAATAAATGTTTTTATTGATTTTTTCACTTCTTGCAGTATTAATATAAGTATATATTCCTTCTAATCTTGCAATGTTGTCTTTTATGCTTCTTTCTAAAATTGCTAAATTTAAAATAATTGTTTTTAAATTTTTCTTTATAAAGTGTTGTTTACTGTGACATATTTTACAAGCTTCAAGTACAGATGAAACAATCTTAGAACTTTTACCAAGCTTAACTTTTAATATAAAATATTTGGTTAAAAAATTCTTGACTTTTTTATTTTCCAAAATCAACTCTTCTCTTTTTTCTATAGAGAGATTAATAGTATTGTTTTTTTCTTTTTCATTTTGCAAAATTTCTTTTAATATGGCTATAAATTCTGCATTAGAAAATAAAATCAAATTTTCATCTTTGTATTCAAAAATTTGATTATCTTTAAAAATAAAAATATTTCTAGAATTTTTAGCAATATCTAACATAAAAACATCAAATTCATCAAACTCATAATAAGCATTTGATATATTAATATTATTAATAATTTGCTTTAAAGTATCATTTAACATATTCTTTGCCTATAAAATTCTTTTCTAAAATTTTCAAATTCATCTTTGATAATAGCTTCACGCATTTGCTTTACCAAATTTAGATAGTAATGCAAATTATGAATACTTGCAAGTCTAAAAAAGGTTAATTCTTTAGCTTTAAATAAATGATTCAAATAAGCTCTTGAAAAGTTTTTACATGTATAACAAGAACATTTATTATCTATAGGGGCATGATCAGTGATAAATTCTGCCTTTTTGATATTAAATTTTCCAAAGCTAGTAAACAAAGTTCCATTTCTTGCATTTCTTGTTGGCATCACACAATCAAACATATCCACACCCCTTGCTACATTTTCTACTAAATCTTCAGGTGTGCCAACTCCCATTAAATATCTAGGACGATTATTATCTACATAAGGCATCATAGCTTCAACCGTATCATACATAGCCTCATTTTCCTCTCCTACACTTAATCCACCTATAGCCAAACCATCAAAATCCATCTCACAAAGTGCTTGAGAACAAATTCTTCTAGCTTCAAAATCCGTTCCACCTTGGATAATACCAAAGATATTTTGCCCTATTCCTATACCTTGACTTTGCTTTAATTTATGATAATCAATAGCCTCTTTTGCCCATTTTATAGTGCGTTTTAAAGAAAGCTCTATCCTTTCTTTGCTTGCAGGTAAAGCCACTAAATCATCTAAAATCATCATAATGTCTGAATTAAAATCATACTGTGCATCTAAAACACTTTGTGGAGTAAAATAATGCAAACTTCCATCAATATGACTTTTAAACTGAATTCCTTTTTCATCAGGTTTTGAATTTTTACTTAAAGAAAAAGCTTGAAAACCCCCACTATCTGTTAAAAAAGAACCATTAAATTTACTAAAACCATGCAAGCCACCCATTTGTTTAATCACCTTAGATCCTGGTCTTAAATACAAATGATAAGTATTTGCTAAAATAATTTTTGCATTTAAAATTTCGCTCATATCAACAGCATCTAAGCTTTTAATCGCAGCCAAAGTTCCAACGGGCATAAAAATAGGAGTTAAAATTTCACTATGTGTAGTTTTTATGCGACAAGCTCTAGCATTTGCACTTTTATATTGAACTTCAAATTCCATTGATTTTCCTATATTTTTTGCATAATCATACCAAAGACTTGCTTATAAGTTTTTTTGAAAGAAAGCCTGTTTTTAACAGGCTTAAGAAATTAGTAGTTTTTTACAAATTCAACGATCTTTTCACAACCTTCAATGATATCTTTTTCATTAGTTGCATAAGAAAGTCTAAAATACCCTTCCATACCAAAACCTATGCCTGGCACTAAAGCTACTTTTTGCTCTTCTAATAATCTTTTACAAAATCTCATAGAATCACTATCAACTTCTTTACAAGAGATAAATAAATAAAAAGCTCCTTGTGGAATTTGTTCTAATTTTAACTTATCGCTTTTAGCTAAAATTTCACACGCTAATTCTCTACGCTTTAAAAAAGCTTGTCTCATCATTTCAATATCACTATCTGCTTTTCCAAGTAAGGCTGGTAAAGCTGCGTGTTGAATGATTGAGCAGATATTTGAAGTGCTTTGTCCTTGTAATTTTTTAACAGCATTGTTAAACTCACTCATTTTGCTTGCCATATAACCAAAACGCCATCCTGGCATAGCACCGCATTTACTAAGACCATTAATACTTACAGTTCTATTTAAAGCATCTTCGCTCACTTGCGCAAAAGCACAAAATTCTCCATCATAAACTAATTTTTCATAAATCTCATCACTTAAAACTACGATTTTAGTTCCTTCTAAAACCTTAGCTAAAGCAGTAATTTCTTCTTTAGAATATATAGCACCCGTAGGATTTGATGGGGAATTAAACATCAAAACCTTTGTTTTTGAAGTAATAGCTTGTTTTAATTGCTCAGGAGTAATTTTAAAGCCATTTTTTGCTTCACCTTCTATAAATACAGGAGTTCCACCTGCAAATTTCACCATTTCAGGATAACTCACCCAATAAGGACTTGGTATGATAACCTCATCACCTTCTTCAACCAAACACTCAATCGCCATAAATAAAGAATGCTTAGCACCAACATTGGTAATGATTTCACTTGCTTTATATTCTAAATTATTATCATTTTTAAATTTATATTGTATAGCTTCTATAACTTCTTTTATACCCACAACTGGCGTATAAGCCCCGCAACCTTTTTCAATAGCTTCAATTGCTGCTTTTTTGATGATTTCTGGAGTATCAAAATCAGGCTCACCTGCTGAAAAACTAATAACTTTTTCACCATTTGCTTTTAAAGTTTTGGCTATATCAGTCATTACTAAAGTTAAGGATTCTCCTAAATTTTGAGATCTTTGACTTAGCATTTTTTATCCTTTATTTTGCTTTGATTTTTATTTGTGTTAATTGTTACAACTTGGAGCTTAAAAAAATCTACGAATAAAATTAAGAGCGTATATTTTTATAAATTTGTGTAGAAACTATACATTTTCTACACATAAGAATTTTATATTGTTTCTTTGAGTAATTATTCTAAAGCTTCTATGTCGCTTTCATTATGATGAATAAAACGTTCATCTTTTTCTATAGTTTCAACCAAACGCCCTACTCTTTCCCATCTAACTTTTTTATTTTCATCCCATGAAAAATAAATAAACCAAGGTTGACCAACTATATATTTATAATCTACACTTCCCCAAAATCTACTATCACTAGAATGATCACGGTTATCACCCATCATAAAATACTCATTTTCAGGTACTTTATAATAATAAGCATTAAAACCATAAATATTATTAGTACCTAATTCATCAAAAGAAGCGGGCTTCATAGCAAATTGACCCAAATTTAAATAGCGAAAAAACACACTTTCTATATCCACTCTAGAGTCATAATGTATTCCTTTTTCCACAAAAGGTTCTTTTACAAAAAGTCTTCCACCTATAATTTTTGTTTTATTAGGATAATAATCTTTCATATATTCATCACCCTCAACCATACGCACATATAAGGTTTTATTTGCAAAAACAACCTCATCTCCGCCCTTAGCCACGCATCTTTTTACATAATGAATTTTTGGCTCATGTGGATATCTAAATACTACAATATCCCCTCTTTTAGGACCTTCAGCGCTTACTAAATGTCCATTTTTATTAAAATCAGGCAAAACAGGCACTTCTATCCAAGGAATATGCGGAGTTGGAATACCATAAGAGAATTTTTTTACAAATAAAAAATCCCCTACTAATAAAGTATTTTTCATAGAACCGCTTGGTATGGTAAAAGCTTGTATAAAGAAAAATATAATCAATAAAACAACTATTAAAGTTCCTGTCCAAGATTGCGTGAATTTATAAATTTTTTTCAAAAAATTCATTTTTTAATCCTATTTTTAGCTGATTTTATAGTATTTTCTAAAAGCATTGCTATAGTCATAGGCCCTACCCCACCTGGCACAGGGGTAATATAACTAGCTTTTTTACTTACATTTTCAAAATCAACATCACCTACTATTTTTCCATTAACTCTATTAATCCCTACATCAACTACTATCGCACCCTCTTTAACCATATCTTCTTTTAAAAGATTTGGACAACCCGCTGCTACGATGATAATATCAGCATTTTTTGTATAAGCTTTTAAATCTTTTGTATAAATATGACAAATACTCACACTAGCATTAGCGTTTAATAAAAGCGTCGCCATAGGACGACCTACTATATTAGAAGCTCCTATTACAACTACATCAGCACCTTCTAATTTTATATCATAACGCTCTAAAATTTTCATAACACCCAAAGGTGTACATGGCAAAAAACCGCCTTTTAAATTTAAATTTAAATTCCCAACATTAAAAGGATGGAAACCATCTACATCTTTATTAAAATTAATACTTTCTAAGATTATATCTTTATTAATATGCGCTGGCAATGGAAGCTGAACCAAAATTCCATCAACACTATCATCATGATTTAAGGTATTAATCAAAGCTAGCAGCTCATTTTGGGTTGTATTTACATCAAGTCTATAAACCAAAGACTTAATCCCACATTGTTCGCAAGCCTTTGCTTTAGAACCCACATAAGTAGCGCTAGCAGGATCTTCACCTACTAAAATCACAGCCAAACAAGGCTCTATACTTTGGGTTTTGAGTTCTAATACTTCTTGTTTTAGATTATTTTTTATCTCATCACTTAGCTTTTTACCATCTAAAAGTGTCATTTCTTTCCTTAAATTTATAGCTTTCTTTAACTTAAAAAATTGTATCATAATAAAACTTCTTTTTTTGTTAAAGGTGATAAATGAAAATTATTTTATTTTTGTTTTTTATAGTTTATGGTGCTTGGGCTGAAGATTTCATCTCACCTAAAGAATACCAAGAGTCCCTTTACAAAAATCCAAGAGGCATAAGTTGTGCTAAATGTCATGGCGATGGAGGGCAACAAATACTAGGTTATTACACTAAAAATGGAGAAAAAATTCCTTTTATTGTGCCAAGTATTAAAAACACTCCTTATGCACGTTTTAGAGAAATTCTAAGCCAACCTCAAGAAGCAAAAAGCATTATGCCAACTTACTCATTAACAGAAGATGAGATGAAATCGCTTTATGATTATATTACTAATAACAAAAGGAGTAAAAAATGAAAAATAATAAAAAAGCCTTTGAAGAAGCTTGTGAATATATAGCAGGTGGTGTTGATTCACCTGTGCGTGCCTTTGCCAGCGTGGGTAGCAATCCTTTATTTATCAAGCAAGGAAAAGGTGCTTATATTAGCGATATAGAAGATAATACTTATATAGATTATGTACAAAGTTGGGGGCCTTTACTTTTTGGGCATTGTGATGAGGATATTGAAAAAGCTTGCAAAAAAGCATTAGAACATGGTTCAAGCTTTGGTGCACCAACCCTAGCTGAAACTAAGTTAGCTAAATTTATCTTAAAAGATTGGCCACATTTAGACAAAATACGCTTTGTAAGCAGTGGCACAGAAGCTACTATGAGTGCTATTCGTCTTGCAAGAGGATTTAGCAAAAAAGATAAAATCATCAAATTTGAAGGATGTTATCATGGGCATTCTGATTCTTTATTAGTAAGTGCTGGAAGCGGTGCAGCTACTTTTAATACCCCAAGCTCACTAGGAGTTTTGACCGATGTAGCTAAAAATACTCTAGTGGCTATTTATAATGACATCGATAGTGTTAAAAACTTAATCAACAGTGATGATAATATAGCTTGTATCATTATAGAGCCAATTGCAGGAAATATGGGCTTAGTACCTGCTAAAATAAAATTTTTACAAGAATTAAGAAAACTATGTGATGAACATCAAATTCTTTTAATTTTTGATGAAGTAATGAGTGGCTTTAGAGCTTCGTATTTAGGCTCTTTTGGAATTAATAATATAAAAGCTGACATAGTAACTTTTGGTAAGGTTATAGGCGGAGGTATGCCTGCGGCTGCTTTTGCTGCAAGAGCTGAGATTATGGATTTATTAAGTCCTTTGGGTGGGGTCTATCAAGCAGGAACACTAAGTGGCAATCCTCTTGCTATGGCTGCAGGTTATGCGAGCTTAAAAAAAGCAAGAAATTATGAAGGTTTATATGAAAAATTAGAAAAACTAGGTAAAAGACTTACTCAAGGCTTTAAAGAAGCTGCAAATGATTGCAAAATTCCTTTGCAAGTTAATTGCGTTGGTTCTATGTTTGGATTTTTCTTTTGTGAAAACCCTGTTAATAATTATCAAGATGCTTTAAAATCAGATACTAAATTATTTGCTAAATTTCATGCACAAATGTTAAGCAAAGGTGTGTATTTGGCACCATCTCAATTTGAAACAGGTTTTATATGCGAATGTATGGATAAAAAAATCATTGATAAAACTATACAAGCAGCACAAGAAAGTTTTAAAGCCCTATGAACAAAAGACAAAAAATCATTCGCAAAGGCATAGAAGCTGCAGATGGATTAAGCCTTGGTATATCTATGGTTGTGGCTGTTTTAATCGGGATTGGCATAGGCTATTTTTTAAAAAATTTAACCGGTATAGCTTGGCTTTTTTGGGTAGGAGTATTCATAGGAGTAGCTGCAGCGATTTTAAATGTTTATAAAGCTTACAAAGCACAAGTAAAAAGCTATGAAGAATTTAAAGAAGAAAATCGCTATAAAGATTTAAAAAATGATCCTAAAGCCTAAAATTTTATTAAAACTCTTGCTAGGATTAAATTTACTTTTCTTAGCAGGAGTTTTTTTCTACAAAGAATTAAGTTTTAAAATCTTTATAAGCTTTGAATTTGGCTTTTTAGCTCAAAATTTAATCATTCTAATCTCTTTTTTAAATTATAAAAATTTTATTTTTAAAGCGGCTAAAAATTACGATTTTACGCAAAGACCTTTGCAAATTTTTGCTAAAAAACAATATTCTTTACCAAAAATTATAAAATTTATCCATATAGATGACGATTTAAAACCAAAATTTAAAAGTATTTTTAAAAACGCATTAGCTTTTTTTTCTTTGTTTAAAATTTTTGCTTATGTGTTTTTAATAGCAGGATTTTTATTTTTAGAGTTTCAAGGCTTAATGAGTATTTTTGCCTTGTTTTGTGCAATGTTTGTCACACCCATAGCGGTATTAATATATAATTTTTTAATAAGAAAATGTTGAGCTCAAAAAGAACGATTAGATCATTAACTGCATTGTTTTTTGGTATGATTTTTGTTTTTATAGGAAGTGCTTTAACGGTAAATTCTATAGCAATTATTTTAAAACATAACGGTGTTAGTAATTTTTATATAGGGATAATAGGAAGTTGTTATTTTCTTGGTGCTATGGTAAGCACTATTAGTGCTCATAGAATAGTCTCTAAAGTAGGACATATAAGATCTTTTGGAATTTTTGCTATCATTTTTGGTATAGCCACTATGCTTCATAGTTTAAGTTCTAATCTATATTTTTGGATGGTTTTGAGATTTTTGCTAGGTTTTTGTTACTATGCACTTTTAATGGTCATAGAATCATGGCTTAATGAAAAAGCAAAAAATGCTATTCGCTCAAGAGTAATAGCCTTTTATGAAGTAGTATTTTACTCATCATCAGGCTTTGGAATTTTACTTATGTCATTTGACTTCCCAAGCAATACAGTATTTATTTTAAGTGCTAGTTTTATTATGTTTGCTTCTATTCCTTTATTTTTAATCCGTATTAAAGAGCCAGTTTTACCACAAAAAACCAAAATTTCCATTCCTAAAGTTTTTGATATAGTACCTTTAGCTTTAGTGACAAGCTTTATAGCAGGTATGCTTTTAAATGGATTTTTCTCCATGGCTTCTTTATTTATACTCATACAAGGATTTGGCGCAAAAGAAGCTTCGATTTTTATATTTTGTACCATGTTAGGAGGGTTTATATCTCAACTTTTCATCGGAACCCTTTCTGATAAAATTAGTCGTAAATTTGCTATTATTTTATGTGCTTTTACCGCTTTAAGTGCTATGCTTTGTATTTTGTTATTAAGTTATAATATTTATTTAAAATACTTTTTTGGCTTTTTGCTAGGTATGGGAATGTGTTGTTTATATGCTCTTTCTTTAGCTAGAGCAAATGATATGCTTGATGATTCTAGCAAAAGAGTTGAGTTAGGTAGAGCGGTTCTTTTTACTTATTCTTTTGGTGCTTTATTTGCGCCTGCTGTGCTTGGAACTTTGATGTATTATTTTGAAGGTAATGGTTTTATGTATTTTTACATCGTTTTATTAACTGTTTTAATTGCCTTTGCTATAGATAAACCAAAATTTAAAAATCTAACCAAATTTAAAAGAAAACCAGGTAATATGGTAATGCTAGATGATAACTAATATTTCTAACAATCAAAATCAATTTGCAAAAAACGAAACAAGCAAAGACAACAAAAGTGAGAAATCAGACAAAAAAACCTCACTCAATGATGCTTTAAAAAATCCTTTATTTTCTAAAAATAATCCTGAAGTCAAACTACCTAAAGATTATGTAAGCAAAATCGATCAAAAACTACAAGAATTATTAAGTAAACTTTTAGATCAAATCAAAACCAGCAAAGATCCTGATTTAGCAGTATTAAAAAATCACAAAGATTTAAATTTTGCACCTAATTTTGCTAATGAAGTTAAAAAACTTCAAGCAGAGCTTTCTAAAAATCCTGAATTTGAAAAACTGCTTAAAATTTTAGAAGATCTAGTTAAACCTGCTAAAGATATCAACAATAAAAATCTTTCATCTTTGGTAAAAAATTCAGGTGTATTTTTAGAAGCAAAACTCAATCATTCTCTAAAAGAGCAAAACCTACCACAAAGCTTTTTTAATCTTTTAAATACTATAAAAGGGGCTACTAGTGAAAATCTAAAACGCGATATAAGTAATTTAGATCTTAAAAATCTTGATACCACAAGCACCTTAAAAGAACTTATTCATATCTTACAAAATCACAAAAAAGATAACAAAATTTCTTTAGAAAATACAAACTACAAGACACTTTTTAAACTATTTGATAAAATAGAAAATTTCAAAAGCTATATCAATAAAAACCCAAGTTCTATTAGTCAAGAAAAGTTACAAAATATTGCTAATAATTTCATTAAAAATCTTAATAAAAATTTAGCACTTATCAATAAAGAACTAGCCAAACCTGAAAATATAAAAATTCAAAATACGCATATACTAAAAGAACTTAGTCAAAACATTAAAGATCTTATAACACTTTTAAAAGACATAAAAAATCACAAAAACAAAACTGAAACAACACAAGAAAATTTAAATAAAGCTCCACATACTAAAGACATCAAAGAAGTGTTAAAAGAGGGAATAAAAACTCCACAAAAAAACACAGAAGATAAAAAAGAAACTCAACAAAAACAAGAAAACATAGCAAAAGATAAAGAAATTCAAAACACAAAAGAAGAAAAAACACCACAAAGTAAAGATATCAAAGAAGAATCAAAAGTACTACAAAAAAATACCGAAGAGCATAAAGAAACTAAAAATAAAGAAGAAAACTCATTTAAAAACAAAGAAATAAAAACACCACAAAGTAAAGATATCAAAGAAAATCCCAAAGAAGAGCCAAAAACACCACAAAAAAATACTGAAGAACCAAGCAAAAATGATAACAAAAGTCAAAATTTACAAGCAAATAATACCAAATTAGAAGATATATTTAAAAGCACTTCGGGTAAAATTTTACTAGAAGATATTTTCAAACAAAATGTAAGTAAAAATCTTAATTTTAGCCAAAATTTGCAAGAAGAACTTTTAAACAATCTAAACAAAGAACTAGGCCTAATAGGAAGAAAACTCAACGAGGTTTTAAAAGCTTTAGATCCTAAAAATTATGAAGCAAAAAATTCTTTAGATGATATAAAAAATATAGAAAAAAAATTAGAACTTTCTATAAAAGATATTGGAAAAATCACCCCAAAAGATACTACAGAAATTTCTTCAGAATTACAAAAAGATATTAAATCCACTCTTTTGCAAGTTTCTAATCTAGCTAAAAATTTAGACAACGAAAACATACTAAATCAAGCAAATCGTCTTATAGCTCAGCTTGAGTTTAATCAGCTTTTATCTTTAGCTAATAATAGCATTCATACTTTTTTACCTTTCTTTTGGGATAATTTAGAAAAGTCTAATGTAGTTTTTAAACGCGGTAAAAAAGATAAATTTTATGCACAAATTAATCTTGAATTTGAAAAACTAGGAAAAATCAATGTATTTTTATCACTAAGCAATGATAAATACATTGATATAAATATGATGATAGAAAATGCTAATTTTAGAAAAAAACTTTATGAAAGAGCACATGAGTTAAAAAAAGCCTTAGTTAAAGTAGGACTTCTAAGCTCTAATTTTTTCATCAGCGATATAGTTAAAAGTAAATTTCACAATCAAGAAGAATATAATGACTTTAATATGGGTTTTGATACAAGGGCTTAAAAATGGCTAAAAAAACAAAAAAAGCCGTTGCGCTAGGCTATAACAAAGAAGATCAAAATGCACCAAAAATTCTAGCTAATGCCAAAGGTGAAAACGCTGCTAAAATCATCTCTTTAGCTAAAGAAAATGGCATACCCATAAAAGAAGACAAAGATTTAGTAGAGGTGCTTAGTAAGCTTGATCTAGGCGATGAAATCCCACCTAATATGTATAAAGCAGTGGCTGAAATTTTTGCCTTTTTATATAAAGTTGCTAATGAAGATGAGACTAAGCAAAGTCCGCAATCTTCTTAGAAAATTCAACTTGCTCATAAGCATTTTTACTAAATTTTAAAAATCCTTTTTGGACAATTAAAACTATAGTCGAACCTAGTTCAAAATTTCCAAGCCTTTGACCTTTTTTTATAAAAAGATCTTCATAAGTATGAGTAAAATCAAAATTTGCAGCATTAGTTTGTATACTAGTATCAAAACTAAAATGCATTTTACCGACATTTAGCGCACCGACAAATACCATCCAAAGTATAAATTTTCCTTCCACTAAGCACTTTAAAACTACTCTTTCATTTTTAGTATAAAGATTTATAATCTTAGCTAACTTTGCCTCACTCACACTAAATAAAGCCCCACTCATATATGTAGCACTTAAAATTTGCATATTACAAGGTGCGTGATAATGATGATAATCTTTTGGAGACAAATAAATATTTGCATAATCTATGCCATTTTCTAATTCTTCTTTACTAGCTGAGTTTTTTAAAAGCTCTTCTATGCTATAACTTGAACCTTTAATGCTAAAGGCTAAATTTTCTTTGAAGTCATTTTGAAAACTACTTCCAAGTTCTAAAATTTTACCATCACTTGGACTTATAAAGCCATCTTCTAATTCTCGCTCATTTAACAAAGTTCTTGTAAATAAAGCATTTAAACTCTCGTATTCTTCTAAAGGTTTAAATTCGCTCATATTGATATTAAAAGCATTTACATAAGCTTTATTAATGTTTTTTTGTATGATTTTTGGAAATTTATATTTTGCTATGATTCCAAATATTTTTGAAGCACTATTACTAAATCCCACTCATTCTCCTTTTAATCTAATCAAAGCTATCTCACTAGGAGCTAAAAATCTCACAGCAGGTCCCCAAAATCCAGCTCCACTGCTTACATAAAGCAAACTATCCTTGCTTAATTTATAAAGCCCATACACAAAACCTTGTTCTAAATATACCAGCAAAGAAAAAGGGAAAATTTGTCCTGCATGAGTATGTCCTGATAAAATCAAATCAAACCCACTTATATCATAAGTTTTTACATATTTTGGCTGATGCGTGATTAAAATATTAACTTTTTCTTGATTGATTTGAGTTTTGATTTTTTCTATATTGCTTTCTTTAAAACCCAAACGTTTAGCAGCCAAATCCAAAGTCCCACTTAAAGTAAAATCCCCAAAATCAACGCTTTCATCTTCTAAAACTTTGAAATTCTTAAGTGTTTTAAGCCTTTTACTTATTGCATTTATATCATTATAATACTCATGATTTCCATAAACATAATAAGTGCCATATTTTGATTTAAAATTTTCTAATAAATTAATATAAGGCATGCTAGCAATATCTGCATCGATTAAATCCCCAGCTATGATGATTATATCAGCATTTAAAGCATTAACCTCATCGATTAAGGTTTTTAAAAAATCTTCTCCTAAATTTTTTCCCAAATGCACATCAGAAAGCAAAGCTATATTTAAATCTTCTTTTAAATTTTTAATTTTAATATCTACCTCATTAACCTTAGGTGTACTGATAGCATTTACAAAACCTTTAAATACCATACTAACACTAAGTATAATAAGCCAAGAATCAAAAATTAATTTTAAAAACTTTCTTCTTTGGACACTGAAAATTTGCTCTTTTTTATTTTCATTAAAAAAAATCCAAGAACCAATTTCAAAAACCACTCCAAAAAGTAAAAAAAAGCAAGTAATGGTAGGAAAAATAGCCAAAATATAATAAAGCTTTTCATGCAAAAAATCCCCGCGCATATTTACAAAAAAGATTAATTCACATGCAAAAACTATTAAAACAAAAGCTATTACAAACTTCTTATAAGGTTTTAAAAAATCAACCCTACTTAAAAATCTTTTACAAATATACCAATTTGCCAAAGCAAAAAATAAAACTAGTAAAGTAAAAAAAACAAACACTCTCATAGTGTAATTTTATTTAAGCAAAATTAATACTTTTTAAAGTAAAATCGCAAAAAAACATTTGGGAAAGAAATTTGGCTTTAATAGATTTAATCGACGCAAATAAGAAATTTAATACAAAAATAGTTTTAGAAAATGCAAATTTTAGTGCAAATTTAGGAGAAAAAATCGCCATTATAGGCAAAAATGGTGAAGGAAAATCAAGCTTTTTAAAAGCCCTTATGGGGACTTTAAAACTAGATAGCGGTAGAGTGATTAAGCAAAATAACGCTAGTATAGGTATGCTAAGCCAACAAGTAAGTTTTGAAAGCACCTTAAGCGTGAGCGAAGCCATCAAAAAAGAACTTGAAGAAATTTACCAAGCCTTAAAAGAATTTGAAAACTATAACGAAAAACTAGCTCTTGATCCAGAAAATAAAGAATATTTAAAAAAAGTAGATGAATTAAGTTTATTTATAGATTCAAAAGATGCATGGAATTTAGACCAAAAAATACAAAGAATACTAGAAGAGTTTAAACTATTAGAGTATAAAGACAGAACACTTTGCTCTTTAAGTGGGGGCGAGATAAGACGTGTAGGACTTTGCACACTTTTGCTGAAAAATCCTGATATATTATTGCTTGATGAGCCAACCAACCATCTAGATGTATATATGAGTAGCTTTTTAGAAGAAAGATTAAAAGCCTCTAAAATGTGTGTTATTTTCATCTCTCACGATAGATATTTTATCGACGCAATAGCACAAAAATGTATAGAAATAGAAGCGGGAAAATTAAGTATTTTTGAGGGTGGATATACGCAATATCTAGAAAAAAAAGCAGCTATTTTAACTTCCTTAGCTAAAAGCCATGAAACCCTACTTAAACAGCTCAAAAGTGAGGAAGAATGGCTAAGAAGAGGAGTCAAAGCTAGGCTTAAACGCAACGAAGGACGCAAAGAACGCATTTTTAAAATGCGCGAAGAGGCTAAAAAAAACCCAGGAGCTATCAAACGCCTACAACTTGAAATCAAAAGAGCAAGCAAAAATTTTAACCAAACTCAAAGTCAAAACCGCAAAAAAATGCTTTTTGAACTTAAAAATATCTCAAAATCTATTGCCAACAAGACACTTTTTAAAGACTTTAATACACGAATTTTACAAGGTGAACGCATAGCCATAGTAGGTAAAAATGGCTGTGGCAAATCTACTTTCTTAAAAATTTTACTTGATCAAATTCCACTTGATAGTGGGGAAATTAAAAGAGGTGAAGTTAAAATAGGCTATTTTGATCAAAACAGGAGCTTATTAAATACTGATAAAAAACTTTTAGAAATTTTTTGCCCAAATGGCGGTGATCACATTCAAGTGCGTGGTAAAAATATGCATGTTTATGGGTATTTAAAACAATTTTTATTTCCAAAAGAATTTTTAGAACAAAGTGTGAGTGTATTAAGTGGAGGTGAGAAAAACAGAGTTGCCCTAGCCTTGCTTTTTACTAAAGAATATGATGTATTAATCTTAGATGAACCAACAAATGATTTAGACATAGCTACAATTAATATCTTAGAAGAATATTTACTTTCTTTTGAAGGTGCGATTTTACTTGTATCACATGATAGATATTTTGTTGATAAAATAGCAACTAAACTTTATGCTTTTGAAGATAATGCAAATATCAATATAGAAGTTCTTTCTTATAGTGAATATTTAGAAAATGAAAAAGAATATAAAGACTTTGAAGAATTTTCTAAAAATTTAGAAACAAACACTACAACAAGTGTAAAAACAAAAGAAAAATCAAGTAAAAAACTAAGCTATAAAGAAAATGAAATTTTAAACTCATATCCTGATAAAATTCATAAATTAGAAGAAGAAATCAAAGAAATCAAAAATGCTCTAAGTAATCCCACAATCTATCAAGAACTAGGTATAAATACCCTTTATGAAAAGCTAAACTCTTTAGAAAGTGAACTTAGTATTTTAGAAGAAGCTTATTTTGAGGTTTTGGGAAAAAGTGAAAATAATTAATTTTTTACTTTTTTGCAAACATATTGTGTAACAATAATCTTTGAATATCTAAATAAGTTATAAACTTTATTTATATTTAATTGACTTTTTTTATTATTATTGATATAATCGTCTTTCAATAAAATTATAATTTTATTAAGGAGTTCTAGAACAATGAAAAAGTTGAACAGAAAAATTTTTCTTTCCGCTTGTGTTGCTACTTTTGTAGCTAGTTCGGCTATGGCTATAGAGCCATCTAACCCTAGACCAGGGGTTATTGATGATTACCAATTAACTCATTTAGGAGACGGTGAATACCAATTTATCTCATCTAAAAATCCACAAGGCAACATCTTTCACATAACAACAGATTTAGGAGATGCTGATTATGGTCAAGGTGCTGTATTAGAAACACCTATCAAACACTTAACAATCAATACTCCTGATTCAATCATCGAAGTAGGTGGAGAAAGAGGTTCTCATTATGGATCTATCGGTGGTATAAAACCTCATTATTCTTTTGCTATCAAAGCTAAAGAAGTTAATTTCATAGGCAAAAAAAATCCAGATAATATTATTGGTTTCAAACCTTATCCTGTAGGCCCTAATACTGGAGCTGATATGAGCAATCCTGGTAATGTTGATAGTGGTTTTGGTGCAGATTTTGATCCAGAAACTGGTATAAATAATGGCGCATTAATAGGTTGGAAACCATGGGGACCAACTTGGATTCAAGACTCAAGAGAAAATGTTTCTCTAAATGTTTTCCACAATGGCTTAATTGATGGCAATGTTAATATGGATCATGCAAACTTTAAAATCATTGCAGGCGATTTTAATGGTATTAACTATAATGGTGCTTTAACTATTAACGGAAACCTTTTTGCACATGATTCACTATTTACTCTACATGGACCACACCAATTTACTGTAAATGGTAATGCAGTAATTAGAAATTCTGTATTTGAACTTGCTAACTTTAGCAATCCTGTAACAGAAAAAGGTGTTTATCTACTAAGCGCGACAAACTTCAATAAAGAATTTGCAGAAGTAAATACAGTTAGAAATGTATTACTAATCCCAGAAGGAAAAATTCTAGGCCTTAAAGGTCATGCACTAGCAGAATACGAAGGTGAAGTAGTAAAAGTAATCATAGATCAAGATAAAAAATACTTCAACTACAAACTTAATGTAATTGGAAATGATGCTTATGTTCAAGGTGGCTTAACAAGTGGTATTAAAAATATCAATATAAGTGATTTCTTGAAAGAAATGAGAATTGAGGTTTTAACTCAATTACATGATTACTATGCTCAAAAAGCTTATGAGCAAGAAAATAGCTTAGATGGCATTGATCCTAAAGTTGATTATAGTAAAATTCTAGCAGATATTAAAAAAGAAATGAATAATATAACTAATAACGAAAAAGTTATTACTTATGGACATCAAATTGATTCGGTTTTAGCTTCATTGAAAAATTCTGATAGACATCTTGCAGCTAACTCTGCTTTAGTTAATGCTATTAAAGGTGATGTAAGACAAGCTCAGGCTATAGTTGATTCAGCTAGAGAAAGTGCAAACAACTCTAACCGTCAGGGTGCTATCCAAGTTATCAACCTAGCTAACGAAATGGCTATCGCAACAAGAATGGCTCAATCAAGAGGTACTGGTGAAAATAGCGTATGGGCTAACGCTTTTGGTGGTGCTAATATAATTGGTAGTGATAGCGAAGGTGTATACGGAACTACTATAGGTATCGACAGACAATTTAATGATGCTATATTCTTTGGTGCGTATTTAACTTATGCTGATTCACAATTAAATCATAATTCATTAAATCAAGATTCTAACAATTTACAATTAGGTCTTTACTCAAGAATTACAAATGGTCAACATGAATTTGATATCAAATCTTATGCACAATTTAGCTTTGCAGACCAAGAAAGATTTGTTAATGGTTCAGTACAAAAATCTGACTTCACACAAACTTACTTAGGTGCAAATGGTAGCTATGGTTACGTGTTTGACTTTAGTGATAATTTCTCAATTAAGCCATTAATTGGATTAAATCTTTACTACAGCCATACTCCAGACTATACAGAAAGTGGTATTTGGGCTCAAAAAGTTTATTCAATGGATAGTTTTGCTGCAAGTGCTGAAATTGGAGCGGAATTTAGAAAATTCTTCAGCGGCGGTAGTTATTTCTATGTTACTCCAAAAATTGAACAGTTCTTTGCTATGAGCGGAGATGATTTCAGAGGTCGTTTTACAGGAAGCGATTTTAGTTATAATGTAGCTGGCGCTGAAAAAGATAAAACTTTTGGTAAAATCCTTATCGGAAGTAACATTAGTGTAACAGATAGATTCTCTGTTGATCTAAGCATAGGTGCTAAACAAATCTTAGGCAATAAAGATGATAATACCGATGAAACTTATGTAACTGGTAATATTGGAGTTAAATATTCATTCTAATTTTCTTTAAGTAAATTTAATAGTTAAAGAAAGCCTTCTTAAAAGACTAGGTAAAATTTACCTAGTCTTGTTTATTTTTTTATATACCAAATACTTTCACAAATAAACTATATGGATAAAAAATGACTTTGATAACTATTTTATGTATTTACACAACTTTTTTAGTTTTTATATCTTATATGCAAATTTCTTTTTTAAAAAAAGAAAAAGAAAAACAAGCAATTATTTTAAGTGAGCATGATTATAAAAACGCTGCAAATATCGCCATAGAAAATGAAAAATACAAAATATTTTCTAATCTTTATAATCTGATAATTAACATTTCTTGGATTAGCTTTGGCTTTTTGTATTTAAAAGAATTTTTTATAAAAGAAAATTCTACTTTAGAAAATACTTTATTTTTACTTGCATTTTTATTGATTATTAGTATTTTAAATTTACCACTTAGTTATTATGAAAGCTTTGTAAAAGATAAAAAACACGGCTTTTCAAATATGACTTTAGCACTTTTTGTTAAAGATAGTATTAAATCTTTAGCTCTAATGCTCGTTTTTGGCTTTTTAATCATCTATGCCTTAGTATTTTGCTTTGAATTTTTTAACACATACTGGTGGATTGTTGCTTTTGCCCTAAGTTTTATAATCATACTTATTATAAATCTTATCTATCCTACACTCATTGTGCCGATGTTTAATAAAATGAAAAAACTTGAAGATGAAAATTTATTAGAAAAAATCACTAATTTGATGCAAAAATGTGGTTTTAGTGCAAATGGTGTTTATGTTATCGATGCAAGCAAAAGAGATAAAAGATTAAATGCTTATTTTGGTGGTTTATTTAAAAGCAAAAGAGTAGTACTTTTTGACACGCTTTTAAATGCTTTAAAAGAAAAAGAACTCATTGCTGTTTTGGGTCATGAGCTAGGACATTTTGTACATAAAGATTTATTAAAAATGTTATTTTCTAGTGCTTTGATGCTTTTTGCTTTATTTTTTATCTTTGCTCATTTACCAAGCTTTTTTTATATTGAAAGTCACTTAGATGGAGTAAATGCTGGAGTTTTTGCACTTTTATTGATTTTTGGAAATATTTTTACTTTTATTATCTCTCCACTATTTAATAAAATGAGTCAAAAAAATGAATTTAATGCTGACTTACATGGAGCAAAACTAAGTTCTAAAGAAGATATGAAAAATGCCCTCATAGCTTTAGCAAAAGAAAACAAAGCCTTTGTTAAAACAAGTAAAATTTATACTTTCTTTCATCTAAGTCATCCTTGTATTTATGATAGAATCAAAGCTTTGCAATGATTTCAATCAAACAAGCTTTAAAGCAAGCTTATGCAAAAGATCCTGCTCACAAAGAATATATACTTTTTATTCTTTGTGAGCTTTTGCAAAAAGATAAGGCTTGGATTTTTTTAAATCCTGAATTTCAAATTAATGAAAAAGTTTTTTTAGAATATGTAGATAGATTTTTAAACGGCGAGCCTTTTGAGTATTTGTTTAAAAAAACACAATTTTATGGTTTAGATTTTTTCGTAGAAAAAGGAGTTTTGATACCACGCTTTGATAGTGAAATATTACTTGAAAAATGCTTAGAAATTTTAGATCATAACTCTTTTAAAAATATACTTGAGATCGGTTTTGGAAGTGGAATTTTAAGCATCTCTCTAGCAAAGTTAAAACAAATTTTTATACAAGCTTGTGATATTAATCCAAAAGCACTAGAGCTTGCTAAAAAAAATGCAGATTTTCATAATGTTTCAAATTTAATTAATTTTCAACTTTGCGATTTTAAAAATATGCGTGGAAATTTTGACTTTATTTTTTCTAATCCACCTTACATAAAAAATGACTATCCTTTGGATAAATGGGTGCAAAATGAACCGCACAATGCTTTATTTGGTGGGGATAAAGGCTGGGAAATTTTGCATGAAATTATCCTTTTTGCTAAAAATAATAACACAAAAGTTTTAGCATGCGAGTTTGGTTATGATCAAAAAGTAATTTTAAATAAAATTTTAAAAGAAAATGATTTCAAGGCTACCTTTTATCAAGATTATAATGGATTTGATAGAGCCTTTGTTGCGTGGAATTTAAAAAATTAGACTATAATTATCTTTTTATAGGAGAAAATATGAAATCAATATATTTATTTTTATTAGCAAGTTTAATTGGGATTGAAATTAGCATAGGTGTATTTTTAGCTCCGACTATATTTTATCCTGCTAAATTCATAGGCGAAGGGGTTTTAACTCATTTTCAAAGTGGGCTTTTAATGACACACATTTTTGTGCAATTTGGTTATGTTTTATTAGGTGTGAGTGTTTTATCTATTTTAATGGAAATTTTTTCATTCAAAGACAAAAATTTAACTTTTAAAATAAATTTTTCAAAATTTATGCTTTCTTTAATCATTTTGGCACTAAGTTTGCTTTTTGTATTTTACTTCACTGCTTATGTTTTAGAAGCGCAAAGCTTAGGAGAAGAAGCAACTAAGACTCAAGAATTTATAAAAATTCATGGTGCAAGTGAAGTTGTGATGAAAATTATCATGTTATCACAGGTAATTTTGTTTTTTTTAAATTTTAAAACAAAAAAGTGATATAATAAAACAAGTCTTTAAAAGGAGTCAAAGATGAAAATAGGCGATATAGGAACAACTCAACAAAACCATTACTTAAATCAAGCTCAAAAAAGCCAAGAAAAAGCTTTAGAAAATATAGCCGCAATGCGTGCTATAGACGGAAGCGATGGGGCAAATTTAGCTATAGCTGATTCTTTAAGAAGTCAGTATAGCACTATAGATCAAGGTATTTTAAACGCTTATGATTCAGTGGGTGTTTTACAAATTGCCGATTCAACACTAAGCAATATATCAGCTACTGCAGATAGACTTAATGAACTTTCTGTACGCTCAAATAGCGCTGCATTAAATGACAGACAAAAAAGTATGCTAAACGCTGAAGCAAATAAGCTTATAAGTTCAATCAATGATGCATTTTCAAATGCAACTTTTAACGGAAAAAATGTTTTCCAAAGTATGGATTTTGTTGTTGGAGCTGGGGTTGAAAGTATTAATTTAAATCAACCAAGTACAGCAAATTTAAGCCTTGAAAACCAAGATGGAATTCGCGATTTTCAAGATCAAGTAGGTTCTTTACGCGCAGATATTGGTGCTGGGATTAACGCTATTTATTCTAATATCAACTCATCTTTGCAAACTAGCATAAATACCAAAGAAGCTGAAAGCAAATTGCAAAATAACGACTTAGCACAAAATATCAATGATTTTAATGCAAATTATCTAAAAGAAAATGCGTTTTTATTTGCAAATGCTCATTCAAATGTAATGTTACAAACTAAACTAGCAAGCCTACTTCAATAATAAAACTCCCAAATAAGGGAGTTTTTCAAGGAAAAATATGCAAGATAATGCTTTGTTAAAGCAAGTTTTAAAACATCCTTTATATGAAAAAATTCAAAAACTTAGCACAAAAGTTCAAAACTCAAATTATCTTATAAATGAAAGTTTTGATATTTTTTGTGATAAAAGCTTAGATAGTGAGATTAAAGATATCGCTTTAGAATTAAAACCTTGGCGTAAAGGGCCTTTTAAAATTAATGATTTATTTATAGACACAGAATGGCAAAGTTTTATAAAATTTAATATATTAAAGCCATATATGCAAGAAATCAAAGGTAAAATAGTTGCAGATATTGGCTGTAATAATGGTTATTATATGTTTAAAATGCTTGAATTTAGTCCTTCAAAACTCATAGGTTTTGATCCTTCTATTAAGTATTATTTACAATTTTTACTTTTAAACTCTATTGCAAAAACTCCTATACAATATGAGCTTTTAGGTGTAGCTGATGTGCCAAATTATGGCATAAAATTTGATGTGATTTTTTGCCTTGGAGTAATTTATCATCGTAGTGATCCTATAGCCATGCTAAAACAACTCAAGCAATCTTTAAATAAAAATGGCATAGTCTTTTTAGATACTATGTATATAGAAGATGAAAGAGAAATAGCACTTATTCCTCAAAAAACTTATTCAAAAATACCAAATATTTTTTTCATTCCGTCGATATTGGGTTTAAGAAATTGGTGCCATAGAGCTGGATTTAGTGAATTTGAAGTCATAACAACTAAGCAAACCGATCTTTTAGAACAAAGAAAAACACAATGGATTGATTCTTATTCTTTAGATCAATTTTTAGATAAGCAAGATTCAAATTTAACTTGTGAAGGCTATGAGGCACCAAAAAGAGTTTATGTTAAATTAAAGGTGTAAAAATGGCAAGAGTAGCAAGTGCTGTTAGTATAGAAGAATTAATAGATCCTGAAGAATTAAATCGCATTAAATCAGAACTTATCACTTGTCCTGGGATAAATAATACTTTAGCAGGAAGTATTTCTCATATAGAAAAAAATTTCGCCAAAGGTATTTTAATCACAACTCATGATATGGCAGTAGATGAATTAGGGCTAGTACATAGTGGATTTGTATTTAACGCGGCAAATTATATAGCTCAAGCTGCAATCAATAAAGAGTTTAGCGTATTAATAGGTTCAAGAAGCTTTTTCTATGCTCCTTTAAAAGTTGGAGATATCCTAAATCTTGAAGCAAGCGCTTTGTTTAGTGACGACTCAAGAAAAAGAGAAGTTAAAGTGGTTGGCTTTGTAAATGAGATTAAAATTTTTGATGCTTCTTTTCAAGTTGTTACAACAGAAGAGCATATATTCAAGCTCAAACAAACACAAACAACAAATAACAATCAAAATCAGCAAGAACCAGCTAAACAAGAAACTACACAAGAAGAACTCAATGCAGCCTTAAAAGGAATCGGGGGTTAAAGGTAAATCTACCCAGTTCTTTGGGCATTCTTTATGGTAAGTCCCACTTGCATCATAATATTCTTTACAATCATCATAAAAGCGGTTTGAAATTCCTCTTTCATTTACAAAACAGCCACCAAAAAACAATACTACAAACCCAATGAAAAATATTTTTTTAAACATCTCTTTTCCTATTTTAATCTTATTTGTTTACGCCATTTATAAGGCTCTATAGGATTTTCATCTACCCATAAACCTTTTTTATTTTCTTTAGCATAGTTTTGCTCATTTACATATAAATCACTATAATATTCATAAGCCCAAGCAAAACCATTTTTAACCATAACTTGATTGATATCTTTATCATTTAAGTACACAATGGCCAAAATTCTACCATATTTATCCTCATCTTTTACATTTAAAACAACTTCTTTATTTAATACAATAGCTTTTAAAAATTGCATAGCCATTTTTCCATAGGCTTGATCACTCTCAGGTGCGTCTATACCAAAAAGTCTTATTTTAAGTTTTTCATCTTCAAATCTAGCTTCAATAGTATCTCCATCTACCACACGACTTACTTTAGCATTGATATATGAGCCGTTATCATAATTTAAAATATAAGCAAAAGCGACTAAAAAAAGCACAATTAAAAATTTCTTTGGCTCTTTTAATAAGGTTATTAATAATTTAATTTGCTTTTTAGAAATTTTCATTTAAACCTCATCTATATAAAAATATGCCATAATTACAGTAAAAAAGGAGATTTTATGCAAGAAATTATACAAAATTTTAAACAAATTACTCAAATACCTCATTGTAGTTTTAAAACCGAAGAATTAAAAAATTTTCTCATTGATTTTGCCAAAAGTCAAAACTGCCAAGTAAGCGTTGATAATGCAGGTAATATCCACGCATACAAAGGAAATCCAAAAATTTGTTTACAAAGCCATTATGATATGGTTTGCATGGGGGAGGCTCCAAATATACAAATGTATGAAGAAAATGGATATTTAAAAGCTAAAAACTCAAGTTTAGGTGCAGATAATGGCATAGGAGTATCATTAATGATGCAAGCTTTAAAAGACTTTGAAAATATCGAATGTCTTTTTACTAATGATGAGGAAGTTGGCCTTTGTGGAGCAAATAATCTTACACATACTTTGATTTCAAACAAGCTGTTAAATTTAGACCATGAAAGCGATGATGAAGTTGTTATAGGTTGTGCTGGCGGAGTAGATATTTTTGCTAATTTGAAATTAGAAATAGATGAAAAAGAAGATGAATGCTATGAAATAGAGGCAATAGATTTTAAAGGTGGACATTCAGGGATTGATATTGTTAAAAACATCAAATCTTCTATCAAAGAAGCAAGTTACTTTATCACTCAAAATCAAGGCGAACTTTGCGAGTTTAAAGCAGGCGAGAGAATAAATTCGATACCAAAACATGCTAAAATTATAGCATTTTTTAAAAATCCTCCAAAAGAAAATAATCATTTTAAAGTAAATTATATAGGTAAAATCAAAAGAACATATTATAAAAACTCTCAAATCATTTTAAATCTCATTAATGCTTTTGCACAAGGTGTTAGAACTTTTAATCATCATCTAAATTTAGTCCAAACAAGTATTAATCTTTCATTAGCTTATGAAAAAGAAGGTAAATTTCATTTTGAACTTTTTGCAAGATCAAATGATTTACAAGAGCTTAAAAATATAGAATTTGAAACCTTAACTTATTTTAAAATGCAAAATTGTAATGTTTCAAGTGCAAATTTTTATCCACCTTGGGCTAATAAAGATACTAAATTTGGAGAAGAAATTCTAAGTTATTTTAAAAAAGAAAATCCAAACGCCAAGCTTTACACTATACATGCTGGTTTAGAATGTGGTATTATAAGTGAAAAACAACCTCTAGAATGTTGTTCTATAGGGCCAAATATATATAGTCCACATTCAACAGATGAAAAATGCGAAATAGCTTCTATCGAAAAAATCAGTAAAATTCTTTTTACAATTTTAAAAAATCACCAATAATATATAGATAAAAAAACCAATATTTTGACAAATAAATTCAAAATATTGGTAAATATTTATTTAAATAATAAAAAGTTTTATTTACTATTAATAAAATTTGCATTATACTCTCGCATATTTTACAAACAAGGAGAGAGTATGGAAATACTAACTAGCCTTAGCGAAGGCACTCAATTTAGTATCCAACTAGCTGTAGTTCTTATTTGTCTTTTTTATGGGGCAAAAAAAGGCGGTATCGCTCTTGGTTTATTAGGCGGTATAGGTTTATTAGTTTTAAGTTTTGGTTTTGCCGTAGCACCTGGAAAACCTTCAATTGATGTTATGCTTACTATCCTAGCTGTTGTTGTTGCTAGTGCAACCCTGCAAGCTAGCGGTGGTTTAGATGTAATGTTACAAGTTGCAGAAAGAGTTTTAAGAAAAAATCCTAAATTCTTAACTATTTTAGCTCCATTTGTAACTTGCATTCTTACCATGCTTTGCGGAACAGGACATGTTGTTTATACCATGATGCCTATTATTTATGATATTGCTATTAAAAATGGTATTCGCCCAGAAAGACCAATGGCTGCTTCTAGTATTTCTTCTCAGCTTGGTATTATTGCAAGCCCTGTTTCAGTTGCTGTTGTAAGTTTAACAGCACTACTTTTAAATCCAGAAATTAACAAACATCCTTTAGTAGGATTTGATGGTTATGTAGATTTACTTGCCATTACTATACCTTCTACCTTGGTAGGTGTTTTGGCTATAGGAATTTTTTCTTGGTTTAGAGGGAAAGATCTTGATAAAGATGCAGATTTTCAAGCAAGAATCAAAGATCCAGAACAAAGAGAATACATCTACGGTGATAGCAAAACTCTTCTTGGACAAAAACTTCCAACTATTCAATGGGTAGCTATGTGGATTTTCTTGGGAGCCATTGCGATAGTAGCCATACTTGGAGCTTTTCCAGAACTTAGACCACAATTTACCTCAAAAGGTGTTACTAAACCTATGAATATGGTTGCTGTAATTCAAATGTTTATGCTTTTAGCAGGTGCAGCGCTAATCATCTTTACTAAACTTGATGCAAGTAAAATTGCAAAAAATGAAATTTTCAAATCAGGTATGATAGCTTTAGTGGCTGTTTTTGGGATTTCTTGGATGGCAGACACTATGTTTGCAGTACATACTCCTATGATGAAAGAATCTTTAGGAAATATCGTTATAGAATACCCTTGGACTTACGCAGTTATGCTTTTATTAATTTCTAAATTTGTTAATTCCCAAGCGGCAGCAATCGCAGCTTTTGTGCCACTTGCACTAGGCATTGGTGTTGAACCAGGCATTATCATTGCTTTTGCAGCAGCTTGCTATGGATATTATATTTTACCAACATACCCAAGTGATCTTGCAACCATACAATTTGATAGATCAGGTACTACAAAAATAGGTAAATTTGTTATCAACCACAGTTTTATCTTGCCGGGTTTAATTGGTGTGATTGTTTCTTGTATAGTAGGTTATTTCTTAGCTTTAGGTGCAGGATATTTATAAAATTTAAAGGGCTTTAAAAAGCCCTTTTTTCTTATTTAAATGCTTTTTCTAAATCAATAGGCATAGCTTGATAACCAGTACTTGCTCCACTAAAGCGAATTTGTACCGAAGGTTCTTTAGCTCCCCATTTAAATTCATCTATTTCAGGTCTTGGCTCACCCAATGCAACACCTTTATTTAAATCAAAAGCCATTCCAGCAGTAGCACTATAAACCACTATAGAATTTTTATCTTTATGATACTCAGTTAAAGAAGTAACAGGTGAAAACCATTCATTACCTCTTTGTTTTCCGTATTCCCATACCTGTTCTACGGTTTTATTTTTTTGATCTATTTTATACACAACCGCTCTTGAATATTTCATCGAAGCAAAAGCAGGTTGCTCTATACCCCTTGCATCACCATTATCAAAAGCTGTGATATAAACATATCTTTTATCAGATTTTTCATCTATTCTAAAA